>JAWODX010000251.1:0-10325 GCA_046483085.1 Planctomycetota bacterium | reverse complement strand
TGGCGAGCAGCCGGCCGGGCCGGGCGAGCGCGGCGACCGTACGGAACCGGGCCGCCCGCTCCCCCGGCGGGAGGCCGTCGAGCTCGCCCAGCAGCTTCTCGATATTCCGCGGGTCGTTCCCGTGTTCGCCGGCGTACCGGGCCGAGTGCACGCCGGGCTCGCCGCCCAGCGCGGGCACCTCCAGGCCCGAGTCGTCGGCCACCACCGCCCGGCCCAGCGCGTCGGCCAGCTCCGTCGCCTTCTTGATCGCGTTCTCCTCGAACGTGTCGCCGTCCTCGACCGGCTCCGGGGCGTCGGGGAAGTCGGCCAGCGTCTTCAGCTCGAACCCGGGCGAGTCCAGGATCGCCATAATTTCCCTGCCCTTCTTCTCGTTGTGCGTCCCGATGACCAGGACGATCGACATCGCGGCCTTTCTGCTTTCTGCGAGCGCCCACCTGTAAAGGCGCCTGACCGAACTCCGGCGGGCAGGCATTCTTGCCCGCTGCGCGGCAGAGACGAGTGTCTGCCCGACCGGTTTGTCAGAGCTCCTGCGGGAGCCGGCGCTGCATCAGGGTCACGTCGATCCAGCGGCCGAACTTCCGGCCCGCTTCCCGAAGCACACCGACCTCGCGGAACCCGCACGCCCGGTGCACGGCGATGCTCGCCGGGCTGTGGTCGGCGACCCGGGCGACGATCGAGTGATGCCCCAGCTCGCCCGCCCGCTCGACCAGCCGGGCTGCGTTCGATGCCCCGCCGTCACTGGAACCGGAGCGTGCCGAAGTGCCAGGGCATGTGGAAGTCGATCCGCCCGGTCGGCGCCCAGGCCTGGTATTCGTCTTTCTCCTGCCCGCGGTCGATGCGGTAGAGGTTGAGCCGCCATTCGTCGCCCGGCTCCGGCGGGAGCCGGGGCGGCACGAGCTCGCGGAGCGGGACGGCCGCCTCGACGTCCCAGTGCCGGCTGACCGGCCGGCGGGTGTCGAGCTCGCCCTCGACGGCGACCGCCGTCCGCAGCCCGGGGCAGTCCCACTCGGCCAGCCCGACGATGTCCCGCGGCCCGTCCGGCGGCTCCATCCGGTTCAGGATGACTGCGTCGAAGATCACGTTGTGCGGGCTGATGTTGAACTCGTAGTAGACCTTGCCGAGGCCGAACGGGTCGATGAACATCTCGACCACCTCCTGCTCGGAGAGCATCTCGTCGCGCTCGCGGAACGTGCTCCAGATGTCGCGGTCGACCGCGTGGAACGCGAAGTACAGGTGTTCGTCGTCGTAGAGCACCCGCACGGTCGTCGGCTGGTCCGGCGGCTCGCCGCTGTCGACCAGGACAAGCGATATCTCCTCGGCCTCCCGCCACGCTTCCTTCGACAAGTCGCCGTCGACCTCGATCGCCTCGTCAATGCGGCGGCACAGGTACATCGGGGCAGTCATGCTCGGCTCCTCACTGGTCGTGGGCGCTCATTTTTCTCGGCTAGGCCGGATAGGACTCATCGGGCACATACCGGCGCTCTCGTGCACCCGTGTCCCCAGGCTCCCATGCGCCCAGGCTCCCATGCGCCCAGGCTCCCATGCGCCCATGCGCCTCAATTGCCCTCCATCTCGTTCAGCAGCGCATCCACGGCGGCCATCACCTGCTCGACGGTGATGTTGAACACGCAGATCGGGTTTTCGCACCAGCGCTTCGTGCAGGGCCGGCACGGGATGTCGAGCTCGACCACCTTGGTGCGGGGATGCCGCGGGGCGTAGACGGCCGGGTCCTTCGGGCCGAAGATGACCACGGGCGGCGTGTCGACGGCCGCGGCGAGCGCCGCCGGGCCGCTGTCGGCCGCCACGAACCCGTCGCACAGGCTCAGCAGCGCGGCGAGCTCCGCCACCGACTCGGTCTCCGGCGAGACGACGGCGTCGGTCCCGGCGGCGACCCGTTCCGCCAGGCCGCGCTCACCCGGGCCCCAGGTGACCAACACGCGATAGCTGCGTTCCCCGAGGAGGCCCGCCACCTGCCGGAACCGCTCGGCCGGCCAGCGCTTGTACTCGCCGAACCGGCTCGTCCCCGGGTGGAGCCCGATGGCCGGGTGCGTGGACAGGTCGTGCCGGTCGAAGACGTCCCGGGCGAACGCGAGCGCCTCTTCGCGGAGATCGACCCGCGGCGTGTCGGTGACCGGCGGGGCGCCGACCGCCTCGACGAGCGCCAGCGCCCGGTCGATCCGGTGGGTCTGCCCCCCGCCGACCGGGTAATGGCGGTTGGTGAACAGGTAGTTGAACTCCTTGCAGAAGCCGGGGGCGAAGCCGACGCGTTCCGGCGCCCCCGTCGCCCGGCACGCGAGCCCGCTCCGCAGGTTCCCGTGCAGGTCGACCGCGAGGTCGAACTCGCGCTGCCGCAGCTCCCGGATGAACTGCGCCACGTCGCCCGGGAGCGACAGCGTGCCGTCGAGCGCCCGCAGGCGGTTCTTCCACTCGCGCTTGGGCATCGCGACCGCTTCGTCCAGTTTCGGCGGCGCCGGCAGGATGTCCTTCCACGCCGCCTCGACCAGCCAGGCGACGTGCGCCTCGGGCGCGGCCGCACGTACCGCGTCCAGCGCCGGCAGCGTGTTGATCACGTCGCCGAGCCCGCCCAGCCGAACGATGCAGATTCTGTCTGCGTCAATCATCGGTCGCGATTATACCGCACCCGGCCCGGCCGCGCAGCGCCGCGGCCGCCCGACCTGCTGCGTCGGCCTCGTCATCGCCCTTCCAGCATGACGATCGCCTGGATCACCTCGTCCCGGACACGCCAGTCGTTCTCCTTGAGCAGCGCGCGGAGCGGGCCGAGCGCCTTCGGGTTGCCCAGCCGCCCCAGCGCGAGCGCCGCCCGGCCCCGCACCTGCCAAGCCTTGTCGCTCAGCGCCGCCACGAGTGGGGCGTAGGCGCTTGTCGGTCGCAGCGTCCCCAGCGCCCGCGCGGCGGTACCCCGCTGCGGCACGGACCCGCTCTTGAGCGCGCCGATGAGCGGTTCGACCGCGGGGTCGCCGATCTCGACCAGGGCCGTCTCGGCCGAGCCGCGGACCGCGGCCCGCTCGTCCTCCAGCGCGGCGATCAGCGGCTTGACCGCCTGTTTGTCGCCGAGCCGGCCGAGGAGGAACGCGGCCGACGCCGCGACGTGCTCGCTCCGATCCCCGAGCGCCTGGATGGCCCGGGCGACCACCGGCCGGCCGATCTGGAGGAGCGACTTCCGGGCCGCCGACCGCACGTCCTGGTTCTCATCCTTGAGCATCGCGACCAGGGGGTTGATCGCGCGTTTCTGCCCGAGGTCGCCGAGCCCCTCGGTGGCCGCGATGCGGAGCGCGGGCTTCTGATCCTGAAGAGCGGACGTGAGCAGGAGGAACGTCTGCTGGCCGCCGAGCTTCCCGAGTGCCCGGGCGGCGGCGGCCTGGACGCCGACCTGGCGGTCGTCCAGGGCGACGGCCAGCGGTTTCCGCGCCGCCGGGTCGCCGATCTTCCCGAGCGCGGCCGCCGCGGCCGCCCGCACGTGCCGGCTGCGGTCGGCGAGCGCGGCGATGAGCGGCTCGACCGCCGCGGCCTCGCCCAGCTCGCCGAGCCCGTCGGCGGCGGCGACCCGCTCGTCCGCGTCGTCGGCCTTCAGCGCGCCGATCATGTATTTGCCGGCCCGGCGGTCGCCCAGCCCGGCCAACGCCCCCCCGGCCGCCGCGCGAACTCGCCAAGCGTCGTCGTCCAGCAGCCCGATCAGCGGATCGGCGGACGATCCGGCCTGGAGCTTCCCGAGCGCCCGCGCCGCGGCCGCGCGGACCTCCGCCGCCTTGTCTTCCAGCCGCCGGGTCAGCGGGCCGACCGCGCGCGGGTCGCCCAGCCGGGCAAGCGACCCGGCGGCGGCGACGCGGACCCGGACGGTCCGATCGGTCAGCGCCTTGACCAGAGGGCCGACCGCCCGCCGGTCGCCCAGCTCCCCCAGCGAGCCCGCCGCCACCGCCCGCGCCCAGTCGTTGCCGGTCTTCAGCAGCTCGATCTGTCGATCGACCCGCGGATCCTTCGCCGCAGCGCCGGCCCGGGCGCACACCACGAGCGCCAGCAGGCAGGCACGCACTGCCACCCACCGCAGCGGCCGTTCGGCGCTCGTCGATCCCTGGCTCACCGATGGCTATCCCTTGACGACCCCCATCGGCCGCATGCGGCATACGCGGCGCGAGAGGCCGGCGTTGTGGACAACGTCGACGACGAGATCGACGTCCTTGTAGGCGCTCGGCTGCTCCTCGGCGAGGCCGCGCCGGCTGCGCGACCGGGCGATGATCCCCTGCTCCTTCAACTCGTTGCGGATCGACCGGCCCTTGGCCGACCGGACCGCCGCCTTTCGGCTCTTGGTGCGCCCGGCCCCGTGGCAGGTCGTGCCGAACGTCTGTTCCATCGCCGCCCGGGTCCCGAGCAGGAGATAGCTGGCGGTGCCCATGTCGCCAGGGATGATGACCGGCTGGCCGAGCTCGCGGTAGTCGTCCGGGAGATCGGGCGACCCGGGGCCGAACGCGCGGGTCGCGCCCTTGCGGTGCACGCAGAGGCGGCGGGGCTCGCCGTTGACGTCGTGGGTTTCGATCTTCGCCACGTTGTGGGCGACGTCGTAGACCAGGTCGAGGCCGAGCTCGTCGTCGGGTTTGCGGAACTGCTCGGCAAACGCCTGGCGGACGTGGTGGGTGAGGATCTGGCGGTTGGCCCAGGCGAAGTTCGCCGCCGCACGCATCGCGCCCAGGTACCGCCGGCCCTCCGGCGAGTCGACGGGCGCCGAGGCGAGCTGTCGATCGGGCAGCTCGATGTCGTACTTCCGCATCGCCTGCTCCATCACCCGGAGCGAGTCGTCACACACCTGGTGCCCCAGCCCGCGCGAGCCGGTGTGGATCATCACGGTGACCATCCCGGTCTCGATGCCGAGCCGGGCCGCCGCCGACTCGTCGTAGACCTCGTCGACGACCTGGACCTCGACGAAATGGTTGCCGGAGCCGAGGGTTCCGCACTGGTTGGCGCCGCGCTTGTAGGCGCGGTCGCTCACGGCGCCCGGGTCGGCGCCGTCGAGGCAGCCACCGGCCTCCGTGTGCTCGACGTCCGCCGGCCGGCCGTAGCCGCGTTCGACCACGAACGCCGAGCCGCGGGCCATCAGCTCGCGCTCCTCGTCGGTCGAGAATTTGACGGTGCCGCCGACGCCCACGCCGCAGGGGACGTGATCGTAGATCGTGTCCACCAGGCGGACGAGCTCCGGCTCGACCGCGTCCCGGTCGAGGGTGGTGGTCAGCAGGCGGACGCCGCAGTTGATGTCGTACCCGACTCCGCCGGGCGAGACGACGCCGCCGGCGGCAACGTCCGTCGCCGCCACGCCGCCGATGCAGAAGCCGTACCCCCAGTGGATGTCGGGCATGGCGTAGCTGGCCCGCACGATGCCGGGCAGGCAGGCGACGTTGGCGACCTGCTGCGGCGCGTTGTCCTGGCGGATCAGCTCGATGAGCCGGTCGTCGGCGTAGATGATCCCGTCGACGCGCATCCCGGGCTGGGCATCCTTCGGGATGCGCCAGCGGCACTCGTCGATCCGCTCGAGCGGTCCTTCCCATTTTCGTGCCATCGTGAACCTCCTGGTCAGATGTCGAACAACACGGTCGCGTGCCACGCGTCGCCGCGTTTCTCGACGGTCAGTTCGTGGCGGGTGACGGCCTTGATCTCGGCGTCCAGGGCGTGCTGGGGGCCGATGGGCTCGCCGTGCGCCGTCGCGGTCAGCTCGGTGTCGGTCAGGCGTGTGACTTCGACGCGGCGGGTGAGGAAGCGGTCCACCTCGCAACGGTAGAGGAGTTCGCTGAGGAACGCGACGAGCAGGCCGGGTCGGTCGGCGGCGGTTGCCGTGATCTCGCGCGGCTCGCGCGGCTCGACGTTCACCAGGTCGGTGACAATGCTGAACATGCCGTATGCCGCGTTGGCGAACAGGTCTTCGAGGGTGGCGCCGTGCGCGGCGATGCCCACGTCGGCCGTGTGTTCGAGGATCTCGAACGGTTCCATCGTCGTCCCTGCCAGCGTCCGGTCGCCTCATGAATAGCGCAAGTCGCCCACGGGTGCAAGCGGCAAGGGGGCGGGCGGGCTATCTGGCCCGCGGATGGGCGCGGTCGTAGATGCGCTTGAGCCGCTCGGCGGAGACGTGGGTGTAGACCTGGGTGGTCTGGAGGCTTTCGTGGCCGAGCAGTTCCTGCACGCTCCGGAGGTCCGCTCCGTGGTCGAGCAGGTGGGTGGCGAACGAGTGTCGGAGGGTATGCGGGCTGATGCGCGGCTCGAGCCCGGCCCGCTTGAGGTGCTTGGTGAGCAGGCGGCGGACGCTCCGGGCGGTGAGGCGGCCGCCGGACCGGTTGAGGATCAGGGCCCGGCGGTCGAACCGGGGGGCCTTGGGATGGCGGCGGCGGGCGTCGAGGTAGGCGGAGAGTGCGGCGACGGCGTAGCTGCCCAGATGCGCGAGCCGCTCTTTCTTCCGCTTGCCCCGCACGCGGATCACCTCGCCGATCAGGTCGAGGTCGTCGAGGTTGGCGCCGACCAGTTCGCCGGCGCGCATGCCGGTGCTGTAGAGGACTTCGAGGATGGCCCGGTCGCGGGCGCCGAGGAACGTGGCGGGGTCGGGCTGTTCGAGGAGCCGGCGGACCTCGGTCTCGTCGAGAGTGGCGGGCAGGCGTTTCGATTTGCGGGGGGTGCGCACGTCGGCGGCGGGGTTCTCCTCGATCACCTCCTCGCGGACGAGGAACCGGAGGAAGGACCGGACGGCGGAGAGTTTGCGGGCGATAGTCGATCGCGAGCGGCCCTCGCCCCGGAGGCGCGCCAGGTAGCTCCGCAGGAGCAGGTGGTCGATGTCGCCCGGCCGGAGACCGTCGCCGCGGTCGCTGAACCGGACGAACTCGACGACGTCGCCGCTGTAGGCGCGGATGGTGTGCTCCGAGTAGTCCCGCTCGGTCTCCAGGTATCCGAGGAAGACGTCGAGCCAGTCGAGCAGCGTCATGTCGGCCCGGGGGCGCGACAGCACCCCGGCGCCCGCGGCCGTGTCATCGGGTCTCATCGGTTCCGACGCGCCCATCGCTCACTTCAGCTTCGTGTTCCAGTAGACTCGCCAGGCCTTGACGGCCTTCCGGCGCTGCTCTTCGGAGTCGTTGGCTTTGAAGCCCATGCTCTCGCCCGACATGAGGCGGAGGGCCCTGTCGGCATGTTGTCGGACGCGGGCGGCCTCGTCGTCGAGGGCGGTCAGCAGGTCGGGCGCGGCGCGGGTGTCGCCGATCATGCCGAGGGCGAACGCGGCGCCGGCGCGGATGCGCGCCACGTGGTCGTCGTCCTTGTACTTCCGCTCGAGCGTGGCCGGGTTGGCGAGGGTCCGCCGGAGCGGCTTGACGGCGGCCTTGTCGCCGATGGCGCCGAGAGCGAGGACGGCGTCGCCGGCCACGGCGGGCGAATCGTTCTCGACGATCTCGATCAGCTCGGGGACGGCGGGTTTCCACTCCATGTCGCCGAGTGCGGAGCAGGCGGTCCGGCGGACGAGCGGGCTGCGGTCCCGGAGCGCCGCGGTCAGGTGTTTTCCGGCGCGGTCGCCGCCGATGCCGCCGAGCAGTTTGGCCGCCCGGGCGCGGGCGACCGGGCGGCGGTCCGGGTCCATCGTGCGGACCGCCCGGTGCCGGTTCGCCAGGGCGGCGATCACCTCGTCGAGCACCGCGTCGCCCATGCGGGCGAGCGCCCGTTCGGCCTCGTCGCGTACGGTCGGCTTTTCATCGCCGAGGTCCTTGATCAGGAGGTACACCCGGCGCCGCTCGCCGACGTCCGCGTCATCGGCGGCGCGCGCCGGCAGCGAGAAGAGGACCACCAGCACGGCGGCGAGGGCGGGGAAGAGCTCCCGCGTTCGCCAGCCCCGGGGGCTCGGCGGGCCGGAAGCGGCTCGCCATCGTTCGAGCGGAACCACTCGGGGTAGTTGGGTCTGCCTCACGCGGCTGCTCCCTCCTCGGCGGCAGGCGTGGCGGGCTGTTCGTCGCCGCGCCTCCGCGGGGAGACCCAGTTCGACACGACCGTCTCGATGATGACGAAGGCGAGGGTGAGGAAGACGAACGCGTCGCGGAGCGGGATGCCTTCACGCATGGGCGCGACGCGCTCCCGCATCTCGTCGATCGACTGGCAGACGGTGACGGTCGCGGGGGCGAGGAAGTCGACGACGTCGTCCGGCTCGATGCGCGCCAGATCGGACTCGGCGATGTCCGGGTTGACGACGAAGGCGCCCTCGGGCACGGGCCGGCCGGCGGGCTGGTACGTGTAGCCGCCGGGCTCGAACGTGTTGTGGTAGAGCAGGCGGCCGAGCTTGACCTTCTCCTCGCTGCCGCTCGGCCGGCGGACGAACAGGGGGACGCGACGCAGGTGCTCGGGGAACTCGAACGGGGCGCCGACGGCGATCGATTTCTGTTCGAGCCGGCTGCAGACGTGGAAGACGAGCTGGTGGATCAGGGGGAGGAAGATGTTGGTGACGGGGAGGTTCGACCACCGGGTCTGGGCGGAGACGGTGAAGAACGCGGCCTTGCCGTCGCCGACCGAGTGAATGAGGAGGAGCGGCTGCCCGTTCTCGAGCTTGACCAGCGGCCTCATCGGGGTGGACACGCCGAGGTCGATCGTCGCCTGCTTGTAGACCCGCACCTCGCGCATGACGTTCTCGCCGCGGAACGGCGAGAAGATGGGGTGGGCGTCGTCGAACCACGAGACGCGCTGGAACTGGCTCCGGTCGGGCGCGGCGCGTTCGATGGGCTGGAGCGGGAGCGGGAGGAGCGGGGTCTCGCCGCGGCCGAACAGTCGGTCGTACTCGGCGACGTCCATGTCGTCGCCGGCGAACGCGATGAGCCCGCCGCCCTCGGCGACGAACTGTCGCAGGGCGGCGGCCGCGCGTTCGGACAGGTCCCGGACCGGGAGCAGGAAGACGACCTGGTACTGGCGGAGCCGCTGGAGGGTCAGCCCCTTCGCCAGCACCCGGTGCGACTGGATGGGCGAGGAGGACAGGCCGGCGAGGGAGATGGACGGGTCGAGCGCCCGCTCGAGGAAGTAGCTCTGGTCGAGGAATTCGACGGACGACTGGGCGTCCTGGACGATGAGCGCCTGGACGCGGTCCTGGATTTTCACGGGCCGGCCCCGGCGGTTGTCGACGTCGAGCACGTCCTCCTCGTGGAAGACGCGGGCCTCGAGGGTCCCGGCGGCTGCCTCGGTCGGCTCGTAGGCGAACAACACGGTCTGTTCCTGTTTCGCCTCGAGGTCCACCTTGCGCTTGTCGACCTCCGTCCCGTCGGCAAGGAGGGTGACGACGGCGTTCTTCACCGGGCCCTCGCTCGGGTTGTGGATGGTGGCGGCGACGGAGAGGGACTCGTTCTTGAGGAACGCCTTGCCGCTGACGGTGACGTCCTTGACCAGCAGGTTGCGGCTGATGGGGGTCGAGCAATCGATGACGATGGTGGGGATGGCGGCCTTTTTCTCGCGTTCGAACGCAGTCTGCCCCTCCTCCTGCCAGGTCGCCCCGCTCTCCCAGGCGAGCTTCTGCAGGTCGGTCAGCACGTAGATCTCCTTGAGCGCGGCGGTCTCTTCGGCCAGGAGGTTCCGGGCGCGCTTGAGCTCGGTGGTGACGTTGCCGGGCATGGCGGCGCAGCGGCTGTGGTCGACGGCCTGGACGGCGACACGGGCGTCGGAGGTGAAGACATCGGGCTCGACCTCGGCCTGTTCGGGGTCAGTCTGCGCCGGCTCGTAGGGGCAGGTGAACAGGATGGCGACGCGGTCGCCGGGGTTCAGGTCGTCGAGGACGGCCAGGGCGGCTTCCTTCGCCCGGGCGTACCGGGTCCGTCCCTCGTGCGTGGCGGCCATGCTGTACGAGTTGTCGATGACGATGACCACGGCGGCGGGCGGGCGCATGGGGTTCGAGCCTTCGGTCACCTTGACGATGAACTGGGCGAGGGCGAAGGCGAGGAGGATGAACAGGAGCATGCGGAGGATGAGGAGGAGGAGGTTCTGGATGCGGCGCCGGTGGGAGGTCCGCTCGTTGCTGAGCTTGAGGAATCGGAGGGTGGGGAAGGGGACGCTCTGGGTGCGCTGTCTGGCGATGAGGTGGAGGATCAGGGGGATGGCCGCCGCCGCCGCGCCCAGCAGATAGATGGGGAAGAGTGGGGTCATCGGTTATCCCCGACGCGGTTCTCCAGACCTTCTTCCTCACGCAGGGACAACGGGCCGGGGCACACCCGCTCTCCCACGCTCCCGCGCTCCCGTGCTCCCATGCGCTTCCTCAGATCTTCTTCCTCGCGGACAGGAACTTCGACAGCATGAAGTCGTATGGCAGGCCGGTGTGCGTC
>JAWODX010000216.1:0-3691 GCA_046483085.1 Planctomycetota bacterium | reverse complement strand
CCTGGCGCTGGAAGACGAGCAGGAAGTCGGGCCGAGGCCGCCCGGGTGACCAGTCCTTGTCCCACCACAGGTCGCGGGCCATCCACGGCAGCGCCGCCTGCTCCTGCTGCGTGATGTGCTGGTACGGCGGCCACACCGCGACCGCGCTCCCCTCGGGGCACAGGCGGTTCACGGCCCCCATCACCTCCGGGTTGATCACGTCGCCCCAGTACGTCGTCTCCAGGCCCAGCGCCCGCGCGCCCCGAGCCCCGCCCACCAGTGCGCTGTAGTACGAAAGCTCGTACGGATGGGTCCAGGCCAGCACGCCACCGCTCAGCAGAAGGACCGCCCAGACGATCACGCGACCGACAGCGCCCCGCCACCGCCAAACCCGCGCCGCCCCCACGCCCGCCAGGCAGGCTAGAAACGGGAAGGCGGGCAGGAACAGCCGCACACCGTCGTACTTCGGCACCGACGGCACGACGAAGGCGAGCAGGTGAACCAGCCCGCTGGCCGCGATCAGCAACCCGATCTTCTTCCTGCCCGAGACCGCCGCCCCGCAGCCGAGCACCGCGAAGACCAGCAGCCCGACCGGCACCGTCGCCGCCGTCAGCACGAGCGGATAGTGCCACGGCGCCGGCCGCTCGCGATACGTTCGCCCGAAGTAATGGACCGGGACGGTCGTCGTGCCCGCCGGCCGCCGGCCCGAGGCCCCGCCCAGCCGCTCGGTCTTGTTCAGCGCGTAGTTCCCCATCCGTTCCGCCGGGCGCGGCCACAGCCACGGCCAGCCCCCGAAAAACACGAGCACGCCGGCGGCCACGAACGCCAGGCAAGGCACCGCGGCCCGCTTCCCGAGCACCCAGGCCGCCCAGGGGACGAGCACGATCGGCAGGAACAGCGCGTTCACCTTCGTCAACAGGGCCACGCCCCACAGCGCCCCGGCGAACGCCGCCCACTTCCACCCGGCCTCGATTCGGGCGAACACGAGCGTCACGGCCAGGCACGCCAGCGCGATCGGAGCGTCCAGGGCCGCCAGGTGCCCGTGCCCGAAGACCCGCGGCATCAGCAGGAGCGACAGCCCCGCGAGGGCGCCCGCCGGCCGGCCGTAATACCGGGCCGTGAACAGGTACGTGAGTCCGACGAGCACGGTGAACAACAGGGCCGCGCCCAGCCGGGCGGTCAGCACCGCCAGCAGCCCGCTCTCGTGCTCGATGGCGCCGAGCGCCCCGTACAGGAGCTTCGCGGCCGGCGGGTGCTCGTGGTTGATCCCCCAGTGGTGATCGATGGTTCGAAGGCGGGGACTGCCGAGCCAGCGGACGTAGCTATACCCGGCGGCGACGTAGGCGGGCTCGTCCCAGGTGATCCCGGGGCCCGTCGACGCGCCGGCGCTGAGCAGGAAGACGACCAGGAGCCCGGCGACCAGCCAGAGCCGCCACGGCCGGCGTGCGGGCGCCGGCCGGCTCTCGGAATCATCCATCGGTTTCGCCCGCTTGGTCGGACTGGGCGAGCAGGGCCTCGGCCAGGCGGAGGTGTTCGGTCGTGGTGATCTTGAAGTTCGCGTAGCTGCCGCGGACGACCTTGACCTCGGCGCCGAGCCGCTCGACGAGCTGCGCGTCGTCGGTCGCCTCGAACCCGTCGACGGTCGCCGCCTCGAGCGCGCCGCGGATGAGCGCGACCCGGAACACCTGCGGGGTCTGGGCGCCCCAGAGGTGCTCGCGCGGGACGGTCTCGGCCGCGCTGTCGCGATGGACCGACTTGACGGTGTCGGGGACGGGCATGGCGACGATCGCCGCGCCGTGCTCGGCGGCGGCGCGGATCGATTCGCCGATCGCACGCCGCGGAACGAACGGCCGGACGGCGTCGTGGATGAGCACCAGCTCGATCCCGGGCCCGAGCGCGGCGACGCCGCGCGCGACCGAGTCCTGCCGTCGTCCGCCGCCGGCCATCAGGTCGGTCGTCCCCAGCTCGCGGAGCTGCTGCCAGTACCTCTCGCGCAGCTCGTCGAGATCATCGGGA
The DNA here is from genome assembly GCA_046483085.1 of Planctomycetota bacterium. GTDB lineage: Bacteria > Planctomycetota > PUPC01 > PUPC01 > PUPC01 > JAWODX01. Next base: position 1,696 of record JAWODX010000216.1, on the reverse strand, counting down.
TGGGCAACGACGACCACCTGTTCGATCCCGGGGACGTCCCGGAAGCGGCGGAGGGCATGGCAGAGGATGGGCCGGCCGTGCAGTTCGATGAGCGGTTTGCGTGGGCCACCGCCCATTCGGGTACTGTTTCCGGCGGCGGGGACGATCAGCCCGAGCCGGGCGGGGGCGCCGGCGGCCGGGGTCATTGGTTTCCCCGGTCCCGTCGGCCGATGTGGGTGGCGTGGGCGCTCAGTTTGGCGAAGATGATGCGGCCGGCGGCGGTCTGGAGCAGGCGGGTGATCACCACGTCGACCTCCTCGCCGATCCGCTCGCGCGCCTTCTCGACCACGACCATGGTGCCGTCGTCCATGTAGCCGACGGCCTGGTCGGGCGCTTCGCCGGGCCGGATGAGTTCGAGCGACAGGGTCTCGCCGGGCAGGACCGCCGGCTTGACCGCGCGGGCCACGTGGTGGAGGTTGACGACGTCGACTCCCTGCACGTCGGCGATCTTGTTCAGGTTGATGTCGGCGGTCAGGATCTTGGCGCCGAGGGTCTCGGCGAGTCGGATCAGCTTCGCATCGGTATCGGGGGTGCCGGGCACGCGCCCCTCGTCGATCTGGACGGGGATGCGCGAGTTCTTCCGCAGGCGGTTGAGGATGTCGATCCCGCGCCGGCCGCGGGCCCGCTTCAGCTTGTCGGCCGAGTCGGCCAGGCGATGGAGCTCGCGGAGAACGAACCGGGGCACCACCAGGGGCCCCTCGACCATCCCCGTCTTGCACAGGTCTTCCAGCCGGCCGTCGATGATCGCACTGGTGTCCACCAGCAGCGCCGCCCCGCCCCGGCGCTCCCGCCGAAACTCCACGTAGGGAATGATGAAATTGAACCGGTCGCGATTCTTGTACACCAGGAGCACGAACAGATACGCGAAGACCACCGATAACAGCATCTTGATGGTGAGCTTGTAGTCCGCCCACACTGCCCCCGCGTGCTCGGTCACCATCGGCTCCATGGCCAGCACGACCAGGTAGTAGGTGAGGTGGGCGACGATGACGCCGATCATCGCCCCGAAGACGAAGAAGGAGATGTTGAGCGTGCCGGCGAAGACCTCGGCCGAGAAGACGAGCAGGAAGATGATGATGCAGCCCAACATTGAGACCTGTGGATCAAGATTGATGGGCGGGTCCTTCAAGGTGGGAGCAAACTCCGGGATGGCGTAGCCGATCCCCGCCGAGACCAGCAGGAAGAAGGCGCGAAGCGCCCACGTCCCGGCCACAAAACCCTCGTCGCGGATCTCCCGGATCACCGCCCACACACCGGCGATCAGAATGACCGCGCCGGACAGCGTCAGGAAGATCCAGTGCGCAACCGTCAACAGCCCACCCCCTGAAAGCCGGTCATTCCTCGTGTACCACGGTCAGCTCGTCCCCCTCCCGGATCAGAACCAGTCGCACGTCGTCCGCGCCGACCGCCCTTATCTTAGCGATTGTCACCCCGTCGTCAATGGTTTTGATGTCCACCAGGCGCCCCCGCTCGACCTTGCCGCCCCGGTGGCGGATTTCCACCAGCCGGCAGCGCGCGGGCGGGGGTGTTTCGGGGGCCGAGCTCCCCGATGATTTCTTCGAGGCGTCGCCCGCCTTCTCGGCGGCCTTCGCGTCCGGCTCTGCCGGCGCCGGCCCCTCGGACCCGTCGGAGAAAACCCAGTCTTTATCATCAAGCT
>JAWODX010000140.1:0-5651 GCA_046483085.1 Planctomycetota bacterium | reverse complement strand
TCGAAGATGAGTTTCAAGAGGCGTCTCCTGGGATCACTCGCCTCCAATGGGCAATAGTCGGATGCAGTGTCTCGATTGCTTCACGGCCGACATTGCTGCTCACGCCTCGTGAACTTAGTCCTGCGCTGGGTGAGCGACGTATTCAAGGGCCTCGCGAATCCCCTCCCGGTCACGATCTGGATACTCGTCGGGCGCGTCGGCCTCGGTCGCAGCGTGAGCGATCTGACCATGATGAGCGGCCCGGGGATTCGCATGCCCCGAGCGCAGGGGCGGCCGCCCATGACCTCGCGGTCGAACGCAATGTCGTTGAACATCGTGATCGCCTCCGACCTATGCTGTTTCGTGGTCAGGCGAAGACGAGGCGCCGGCCTTTCGGCTTCGGGACCGGATCGCCGAATTCCCTGGCGGTCTTGATCCATAGGGCGATGGCGTCGTTCACGCTGGCGAGAGCCGCCTCGCGGGTCTCGCCGTGCGCCATACATCCGTGCAGCTCCGGCACCTCCGCGATGAACGCCCCGTCCTCCTCGCTCCAGTAGATAATGACCTCGTACTTGTCCATTTATCCCTTGCCTCCAAGCTTGTACTTCAGAATGATCTGCCGCACCTGCCGGACCTGGTACGGTTTGGCTTTATTCCCGTCCTTCTGCAGGTTCACCATTTCCCTGATGCCGCTCTTGCGGAAGATGTGATGGCTTCCGCTCGTCCGTTCCTCGAACCCAAGCCGGTGCATCAGATTGCAGAGCTCGGAGAACGATATGTTGGCGTCGGCAGTGCCCCTGAGTATTCGATGCAGCAATCGCTCATACTTGGCCATGAGCTATCGTACCACCTGTCGCGCGAATGCTCAATACCTTCACAGCACCGCCTCCAGGGCTTCGGCCAGGTGGCCGATCTCTTCTTTCGTGCGCTTCTCCGTCACCGCCACCAGCAGGCAGTCGCGGAGGTCGGGGTAGTATCGGCCGAGCGGGAAGCCGGCGGCGATCCCTTTCTCGATGAGCTGCGTGACCACCTCCGCCGCGTTCGTAACGGGGAGCCGGAGGGCGAACTCGTTGAACGTCGGCGCGTCCGACAGCAGTTCGACGCCGGGGATGGCAGTGAGCCGCCGGCGGGCGTAGCGGGCGCTCGCCGCGCACATCGTCGCGACCCGCCGGAGCCCGTGCCGGCCGAGGAGCGACAGGTAGATGATCGCCCGCACGGCGCAGAGCGCCTCGTTCGAGCAGATGTTCGACGTGGCTTTCTCGCGTCGGATGTGCTGCTCGCGCGTCTGCAGGGTCATGACGAACCCGCGGCGACCCTCGGTGTCGTGGGTGGCCCCGATGATCCGGCCCGGCATCTTCCGCACATGCTCCTTCCGGCAGGCCATGAACCCGAGGTACGGCCCGCCGAAGGAGAGCGGGAGGCCGACGCTCTGCCCCTCGCCGGTCACGATGTCGAACCCCATCCGGCCGGGCGGCGTCAACAGCCCGAGCGAGATGGGATACACCGAGGCGATGGCGAGCGCACCGACGTCGTGGGCCGCGTCGACGAGGTCGGACAGATCCTCCACGGTCCCGAAGAAATTCGGGTTCTGAAGGATGACCGCCGCCGCCCGGTCGTCGAGCAGCGCCCGGAGACGCTCGCGGTTCGTCCGGTTCACGTCCGGCGCCACCGTGTCCATCTCGATGTCCAGGTTCTGCGTGTAGCACTCCATCATCCGGCGGTAGATGGGGCTGACACAGGCGTCGATGACGACCTTCGGCCGGCCGGTGAGCCGGATCGCCATCATCATCGCCTCGTACAGGCTCGTCCCGCCGTCGTAGAGCGACGCGTTCGCGACCTCCATCGCGGTCAGCCGGCAGACGGCCGACTGGTACTCGTACATCGCCTGGAGGATGCCCTGGGACATCTCGGCCTGGTACGGGGTGTACGCGGTGTAGAACTCGGCCCGGCCGGCGAGGGCGTCGACGGCCGCCGGGATGAAGTGGTCGTAGAAACCGCCCCCCACGAACGCGATCAGGTCGGTCGCGTTCCGCCGGGCCAGCGCCCGCAGCTCCCGGCGGACCGCCAGCTCGGACTGGCCGGGCGGCAGGTCGAACGACCGGGGGCGCTCCGACGGCCTGGCCCCGTCGAACAGCTCGTGCGTCTTCGGCCGGAGCGAAGGCGGGATCACCTCGAACAGCTCGTCGACCGAGCCGGCCCTGATGACGTCGAGCATCGCCCGACGTTCGGCCTCGGTGTGGGGGACGTAAGACATCGCGGTCAGGCGTCTTCCGATTCGAGCAGGTCGCGGTACTGGTCGGGCGAGAGCAGCTCATCGAGCTCGGCGGCGGAGACATCTTCCAGCTTGCACAACCAGCCGTCGCCGTACGGATCCTCGTTCACCTTGTTCGGCTCGTCCTCCAGCAGGTTATTGACCGCCGTGACGGTGCCGCTGGCGGGCGCGTACACGTCGCTCGCGGCCTTGAGCGACTCGACGACGGCGAACTCCTCGCCCTGGCTCAGCTCGGCGCCCGCCTCGGGCAGCTCGACGAACGTCACCTCCCCGAGGGCATCCTGGGCGAAGTCCGTGATCCCCATGGTCGCCGTCCCGTCCTCGACGCGCATCCACTCGTGGCCTTCGGTGTACAGCAGATCTTCTGGAATCTGGACATCGGCCATGGCGGTTCTCCTTAACCGGTGACCGGCAAGTCTACCCCGCCGCGCCCGCCGTGTCAAGCAGAGGCGGCCACCACGCTGTGATTCAGACAGTCTCGCGGATGGAGGTCGAACAGAGGGGGCTGCCATGGCCGACCGGGGGAATATAGGGAGCCGAACTCAGAAGCGCCCGGCGGGCCTCGGAATGAACAAAGGTGGTGTCGGATGACGGCGCACGATCCCCAGGGCGATCAAAGGTCCGGTTGCACGCCTGAGCGGTCTATGACGTGTCGTCATAGAGGCGACGAATCCCCTCCCTGCGCTCGGTGATGGGCTCCAGACGCGGGATGATTGCCTTCCGTGCGCGCTCTTTCAGCCGGGCGATCTCCAGGCCGTATCGCTCCACGTGCATCACGGTGTAATAGTGTTTCCAATAGACGATGACGGCGTTCTCACCGCTCCGTTCGCGCCAGCGATATTCTTCCAGGGTGGCCCGGGCGAGTTCGCGCAGGCGCCGCTGGTGAAGGTGGAGTTGGAGGAGACTGTAGACCAGGAGGATGAAGACGATCTGGGCGACGCAGAGGTTGTAGTCGGTGCTGGTGAAGTCGCACAGGGGTCAGTAGTGTTTGAGCTGGCGGTACCGCGTCGGCAACACCTGGGCGCGGCCGGGCGGGGCGCTCGCCAGAACGGCGGCCGCGGCGAGCACCCTCAGCGCGGCCCGCTTACAGACTATCTCCATAGTCGGTGGGGCAGGCATTCTTGCCTGCCAGAGGGCGCGCAGGAATGTCCGCCCCACCTTTTGAGACAGTTTCTTGATGGACGAGATCATCCGCACCCTGCCTCCGCGGACACGATCCGGAGCCGCTTCGCGGTCCGGCCATGTCCCCGGCTCGCTCCTCCATTGCCCCCACTCGCTCGGATCTGCCGATTGCGCCGCCGGCGCCGGGGCAGGGGGTCGGTACGTGTCTCCTCATGCCGCATAACCAGAATCCCTTGATGCCCCCCCGGCGGTCCCCCGCCGAACGCGCGGTTGACTTGGCTCATGGGCGTTGCTATCGTCGAATGTGCCCGGTTTCGGGCGTGCGCGGCGTTTTGGAGGTCCCGAATGCTCGTTTCGCTGGCCGTGGCCCTGTTCGCCTCGGCGCTGATCTGCTCGGCCGTCCTGTCCATCGTCCTGCGCCGGGTCGCCCCGCGCCTGGGCCTCGTGGACCGGCCCGGCCGCCGGAAGATCCACCACGAGCCCATGCCCCTGGGCGGTGGGATCGCCATCTTCGGAACCACCGCCGGCATCATCGTGGCGGCCCTCGTGTTCGCCATCGTCCAGGCAGCCGGCGGGGTCAGCTCCTGGCTGCCGGGCGTGCTCCGCAGCCAGCTCCCGCTGGCCGCGGGCCGCGCGCCCGTCGCGTTCTACGTCCTGGCCGGGGGCGCGGTGATCTTCGCCCTCGGGCTGATCGACGACGTCCGCGGCCTGCCGCCGTGGGTGCGGATCGCCGTCCAGGGCGCGGTCGCCGCCGCCCTGTACTTCCTGTCCGAGGACCTGCGGCTGACCGGCTTCGCCGAGTGGCCCGTCCTCCCGTTCGTCTACACCGTCCTCTGGATCGTCGGCCTGACCAACGCGTTCAACCTGCTCGACAACATGGACGGGCTGAGTGCGGGCGTCGGGGTGATCGTCTCGCTCGTGTTCACGGTCGTCGCCGTCCTGACCGAGCAGTACTTCATGGCCGCGACGCTGCTGGTGTTCGGCGGCGCGCTGCTCGGCTTCCTGGGCCTGAACTTCCCGCCGGCCTCCCTGTTCATGGGCGACGCCGGCAGCATGTTCGTCGGCTACATGCTCAGCGTGGTGACCATCCTGTTCACGTTCTTCGTGCCGGGCGAGGACCTCAGCCCGGTCCCCGCCCTGCTCACCCCGATCGTGGTCATGGCCGTCCCGCTGTACGACACCATCTCGGTCGTCTTGATCCGCCTGGGCGAGGGGCGGCCGATCATGTCCGGGGACAAGCGGCACTTCTCGCACCGGCTCGTCGACCTCGGAATGACCCCGCGCGCCGCGGTCCTCACCATCTACCTCGTCACGCTGTGCACCGGGCTGCTCGCCCCGCTCCTGCTCCTGGTCAGCGCGGCGCTGTCGTGGCTGGTGCTCGTCGACGTGGGGTTGATGCTCGTGCTCGTGTGGCTCCTCGAACACGCCGGCCGGGTCGGGCGCACGCGAGAGAGGGAGCCGCTGTGAGCCAGGGTTCGGGGTCGGGCGGACGTCGGTCCGGCGCATTCCTCTCCCGGGCCCTGCTGTGGGCGGCCCTGTTCCTGCTGGTTCTCTGCCCCGTCTGCGCGATCAACGTCTCGGGCACGGGCGGCGGCGCCGTGCGGCTGCTGGTCCTGTCGCTCGGCTTCGTCGGCGCCTTTTTCCTGTTCCTCAAGATGATCTTCGACCGGGAGCTCCGCCTGCCGCGCGGCTGGCCGGCCCGGCTGGCCGCCGGATTCCTCGGCGTCGGGATCTTCTCGACGCTTCTCTCCGACTGCCCCCAGACGGCGGCCATGACCCTGCTCACCTGGGTGAGCTACGGTTCGCTCTTCCTGCTCGGCGCGCTGCTGGGTCGAGGCGAACGCGGCTGGCGGGCCGCCCGGGCTCTCTGCGCGGTCGCGCTGCCGCTCGCGGTGTACGCCATCCTTCAGTACGGCGTCCTGCTCGACGAGCTGGCGGAGATGATCGAGACGCAGAAAGAGGACGTGCTGGCCCGGACGGGGTTTGCCGAGCGCGACTACGGGGCGCTCCTGCGGCGGGCGAAGAGCAAGCGGGCGTTCGGGACGTTCGCCCTGCCGAACAGCCTGGCGGGCCTCTTTCTGCTCACCGTCCCGCCGGCGGCGGCCCTGGCGGCGGCGGCGCGGAGGCGGCCGACGCGCAGCCTGCTCGGCGGTGCAGGGCGGCCAAGACGCAAAGACCAACCACCTGCGCCTCAAAGTCGCAGGCTGGTGGGGCCAGCTGCGCTGGCCTCGAAACCTGCTAAAGACAGGTGGGGAAAATGCTACGCATTTTCCCTGGC
>JAWODX010000104.1:0-4991 GCA_046483085.1 Planctomycetota bacterium | reverse complement strand
GCCCGCCTGCTCGACGTGCGCCCCGAGCACGGTCCGCAGCGCGTGCTGCAGCAGGTGGGTCCCGGTGTGGGCGCGGGCGATGGCCTGGCGGCGGCGGACGTCGACCCGGCAGGTCGCGCGCGCCCCGAGCTCCAGCCGCCCGCCCGTCACCTTTCCCGCGTGCAGGAAGTACCCGCTGGCCCGCTTCGTGTCGAGCACGTCGACGGTCCCGGACTCGGCCTGGATCGAGCCGGTGTCGCCGATCTGCCCGCCGGCCTCGCCGTAGAGCGGCGTCCGGCCGAGGACCACGGTCACCTCGGCCCCGGCCTCGGCGGCGTCGACCAGCTCGTCGTCGACGATGAGGGCAAGGATCTCCGCCTCGGCCTCGGTCGTATCGTACCCGAGGAACTCGGTCGGTTTCGCGGACTCCTTGACGCGGCTGATGGGGCCGCTGTCGAACACGTCGCTCTCGATCCCCGACGCGCGGCGGGCCTGCGCCCGCTGCCGGTCCATCTCGCGCTCGAAGCCCGCGCGGTCGGTCGTCATCCCGCGCTGCTCGAGGATCTGCTCGGTGACTTCGACCGGGAGGCCGTAGGTGTCGTAGAGCCGGAACGCCTCTTCGCCGGGCAGGACGTCGAGCCCCTTCGACTGCAGGTCGGCGACCAGTTCGTCGAGGAGCCGGGAGCCGTTCGCCAGCGTGCTCTGGAACCGTTCCTCCTCGGCCTGGATGATGCGGGCGATGTTCTCGCGCCGCCGCTCGATTTCCGGGTACACGTCGTTCATCACCCGGCCGACGACGGGGACGACGGAATAGAGGAACGGCTCGCGGGCGCCGAGATCGAGCCCGTCGAGCATGGCGCGGCGGATGAGCCGCCGCTCGACGTAGCCGCGGCTCTCGTTCGAGGGCAGGACGCCGTCGGCGATGAGGAACGCGACGGCCCGGACGTGGTCGGCGATGCGCCGCACCCCCTGGTTCTCGTCCAACTTCGCCGGGTCGTAGGGCACGTCGAGCACCCGGACGACGTCGTCGATGATGGGCGCGAAAATGTCGATCTGGTAGTTCGAGAAGACGCCCTGCATGACGGCGGCGGTCCGCTCGAGGCCCATACCGGTGTCGATGTTCTGCATGTCGAGCGGGTGCAGCTCGCCGGGCTGCTCGCCCTTCTCGTACTGCTGGAGCACGAGGTTCCAGATCTCGACGTACCGCTTGCACTCGCAGGTGATGTCACAGTGGGCGGGGTCGGGGCAGTGCGGCTGGGGGCCCATGTCGTAGAAGATTTCGGTGCAGGGGCCGCAGAGCATGCCCGGCGGCGATTTTGTGGGCGCGTCGGCCGGCCAGAAGTTCTCGTGCTCGTCCAGCCGGTAGATGCGGTCGGGCGGGATCCCGATCACGTCCTTCCAGCAGCCGTACGACTCGTCGTCGTCCTCGTAGACCGAGACGGTGAGCTTGTCGCGGTCGAGCCCGAGCCGATCGATCACGAACTCCCAGGCGAGCTCGATGGCGCCCCGCTTGAAGTAATCGCCGAACGAGAAGTTGCCCAACATCTCGAAGAAGCTGTGGTGGCAGGGCGTCCGGCCGACCTCCTCGATGTCGTCGGCCCGGAAGCATTTCTGGCAGGAGGCGGCGCGGCGGTCGGACAGGTCGCCCCGGCCGAGGAACTGGTCCTTGAACTGGTTCATCCCGGCCGGGGTGAACAGCACGGTCGGGTCGTCCTGCGGGACCAGCGAGTCGCCGGGGACGATGGCGTGGCCGTGCTCCTCGAAGAAGGTCAGAAAGGCGGAGCGAACGTCGGATGTCTTCATCGTTGTCTATCAGCCGCAGTTTGTGAGCGCGAAAAACGAAAGGAAAAATGGGAAACCGGGAAATAGGGAAAAGAAAGCTTTCCGGCCGCTGGGAGAGCGGCGTGCACAGTTGCTCCTTTCCGCTTTTCCCCTTTTCCCTTTGCTTGTCGTCTTCTCCCGGCCCCGGGTTCACGCGCCGGCGAGCCTCAATGCTCGTTCTCCTCCTCGTTCTCGTCGTCTTCGCCGTCCTCGCTCTGCTCGGGCTCTTCGGCCAGGCCCTTCTCGACGAGGACCTTCGCCGCCAGCTCGTCGCACACCTCGGGGTTGTCCTTGAGGAACTGCCGGCTGCGCTCGCGGCCCTGGCCGAGCCGCACGTCGCCGTACGAATACCAGGAGCCCGACCGGGTGACCAGGTCGCACTGCTCCGCGAGATCGAGCACGTCGCCCTCCCGGGAGATGCCCTCGCCGAAGAGGATGTCGAACTCGACCCGGCGGAACGGCGGGGCCACCTTGTTCTTGACCACGGTCACCCGCGTCCGGTTGCCGACGAACTGGTCGTTCTCCTTGATGCGGCCCACCCGGCGCATGTCCAGGCGGAGCGAGGCGTAGAACTTGAGCGCCCGGCCGCCCGGCGTCGTCTCGGGGTTCCCGAACATCACCCCGATCTTCATGCGGATCTGGTTGGTGAAGATCATCGACGTCTGGCTCTTCTTGATGGCGCCGGAGAGCTTGCGCATCGCCTGCGACATGAGCCGGGCCTGGAGGCCGACGTGGGCGTCGCCCATCTCGCCCTCGATCTCGGCCCGCGGGACCAGCGCCGCCACCGAGTCGACGACGACCACGTCGAGCGCGTTGCTCCGGATCAGCATCTCGGCCATGTCGAGCGCCTGCTCGCCCGAGTCCGGCTGCGCCACCAGCAGCGAGTCGGTGTCCATGCCCACGTTCCGCGCGTAGGTCGGGTCGAGCGCGTGTTCCGTGTCGATGAACGCCGCCGTCCCGCCCGCCTTCTGCGCGTTGGCCATGATGTGGTAGCAGAGCGTCGTCTTGCCCGAGGCCTCCGGGCCGTAGACCTCGCAGATCCGGCCGCGGGGGATGCCGCCCACCCCGGTCGCAATGTCGAGCGAGAGCGAGCCCGTGCTGATGCTGGGCACCTCGGGGAACATGTCCTCGCCCAGCTTCATAATCGCGCCCTTGCCGTACTGCTTCTCGATCTCCTGCACGGCCCGGTCGAGCGCCTTCTCCTTCTGCTCCTCGGGCGACTTCTTCTTTGCCATCTCGCTCCTTCCTTTCGCGCGTCAGCCGCCGATCACGGCCTCATTCACCCAACCTCTGCCTGGCCACGGCCTCGTACTCCGCGCCCTGCGGCGTCAGCGTGCTCTTGTAGAGCACGAGCTCCGCGCCGGGGCACGTCCCGTACGTCTGCTCCGGCCGGCTCTCGATCAGTTCCGACAGCTCGCGGGCGCCGCGCGACGACTTGACCCGGCCGATCGTGATGTGCGGGCTGAACCGCCGGTCCCGCTTCACCCCCAGCGGCCGCAGCGCCCGCTCCAGCCGGTCGTGCAGCCGGCCGATCGCCTCGCCGCCCCTCGACACCCCGGCCCACACGACCCGGGGGCGCCCGCGCGGCGGGAACGCGCCGATCCCTTGCACGTCGAACTCGATCGGGCCGTCGTCCGCCGCCGCCTCGGCCATCGCCGCCTTGACCTGCCCGACCGTCTCCTCGTCGACATCGCCGAGGAACTTCATCGTCACGTGCAGGTTCCCCGGCGGCACCCACTTCACCTTCGCCGGCGCCGCGCCCAGCTCCTGCTGCACGCGCGGCAGCCGCCGCCGCACCTCGTCCGTGATGTCCATCGCGATAAACGCCCGCATCGCCGTCCTCGCCTTCGGTTCAAGGAGCGCTATTGGAGTTCGGAAAAGCAAAGGCAAACGGGAAGACGGGCTCTCCTGGTGCCCTTCGGGCAGTTTCGGGTCTTCCTTTCCCCCTTCCCCGGTTTTCCATTTTCCCTCACTCCGGCTCGCGTCATTCGTGCCAGCGGATCATTCCCAGCAGCTCCTCCCGCCGCCGCTCCACGTCGTCCATGGTCACCCGGCGGAGCCCGTCCAGGCTGAAGCCCTCGATGCAGAACGAGGCGAGCACCGTGCCGTAGACGATCCCCGCCCTGATCGTCGCCAGCGACCGGTCGTGCCGCCCGGCGATGGTGCCCATCAGCGCCCCGCCGAAGCAGTCGCCGGCGCCCGTCGGGTCGCGCACGTCTTCGGTCATCCAGGCGTGGAGGGCGAACGGCTTGCCGTCGGCGACGAGGATCGCGCCGTGCTCGCCCTTCTTGATGACCACGATCTCCGGGCCGAACCCGGCGAGCCGGCGGGCCGCGGTCAGCAGGTTCGTCTCGCCGGTCAACAGGCGCGCCTCCTCGTCGTTCACCACCAGCCCGTCGACGAGCCCGAGCACCTCGTCGAGCGCGCCGCGCGAGCCCTCGATCCAGTGGTTCATCGTGTCGAGGAACGCGAGCTTTCGGTCCGGGAGCTGCTCGAGCACGGCCCGCTGGGCCTCCGGCGCCCCGTTCGCCAGAAACACGTACTCCGAGTCGAGGTACTCGTCGGGCAGCGTCGTGTCGTAGTCGGCAAACACGTTGAGCTGGATGTCCTCGGTCGTCCGTTCGAGGAACGAGTCGCTGTATCGGCCCGACCAGCGGAGGGTCTTGCCGCCGGGGACGACGCGGACGCCCGTCACGTCGATGTTATGCTCGCGCAGCTCCTCCAGGTGGGTTTCGGACATGTCCTCGCCGACGGGGCTGACGATCCGCGTGGGGCCGAAGAAGCTCGCCGCGTACGCGCAGTACGTGGCCGAGCCGCCCAGCACCTCGTCCGCCGTGCCGCCCGACGTCTTCACACTGTCGAACGCCACCGAACCGACCACCAGCAGCGACATACCACCTCCGCATCGGGTCACTGCCTAGGGTATATCACACGTGCCCCGCGCGGTCAAGGGCGCCGGGCCTGCCGGCGTGCCGTCCCAAATCCATCGATGGAGATTGCAGGGCGGCATTGCGCGGCCGAATGGGGCCCGGGAGAGCGGCCCGGGGAGAAATCCCCTTTTTCGGAAGGGGGCTCTCCCCGGCGTCTTCTTGCCTCTCCGGCCTCGCCTTCGCTGTCTCCCCATGTCCCTGTCTCCCCTGTCTCCCCCGTCTCACACCGCCCCACCAACCCGCCGCAGGAACTCCGCCAGG
>JAWODX010000096.1:0-2772 GCA_046483085.1 Planctomycetota bacterium | reverse complement strand
CGGCGAGCTCAGGGTCGCAGATGTCGCCTTCGGGTCGCGGCCTGAGAAATCGAGGATGAACTCGTGGCCCTTGTGCACACCGCCGGGCAGGGCGTAGAGGTCCTTCTTGCGGTACTGCTGGAACTCGTTGCACGAGGCGCCGCGGCGGACGTCGCGCGGCCACTGCCCGTCGCGCGGCCAGAGCCAGAGGGCCAGCTTGTTCTGCTTGACCTCGATCGCCTTCGGGTAGTTCTGCCAGAAGTGGCGGACGGCGGTCGTCATCCGGCCGCCGCCGTGGACGATCTCGACGACACCGTCGGTCCGCTTGCCGGACTTGGCCACGTCGCCGCCGCTCTGCACGTTGTACTGGAACGTCTTGAACCGGTGGCCGGGGTTGAGCTGCTCGACCCTGAGGTCGCCGGCGGCTGCGCCCTCGCACTTCGCCGTCACCTCGCCCGGCAGGATCAGGCCGAAATCGACCGCCAGCCCGTCGAAGTTCAGCCACTCCGACCCGCGGCCATAACCGTACTTCCCCTGGTTCTCCAGCCAGGCGTGCACCGTCACGAACTTCTTGCCCGCGTACGCGGTGACGCGGACGGTGTACCGGATGAGGTCCTTCAGCGCCCCGTAGAACGTGCCTTTGGAGCAGACGATGGCCCGCAACGGCCCGGCCTGCTCGATCTCGACGCTGTCGGGCCTGCCCGCGACGATCCGGCGGCCCTCGGGCATGTAGAGCACGAGCCCACCCCCGCCGTGCACGATCTCCTTGCCGTCGACGCGCAGCGAGGACAGTGGGTTGAACTTCGCCTGCTGCTTGTCGATCCTGAATTGCAGCGGGCCGGTCGAGACGAGCACCGCGGCGTCGGTCTCCTTGACCCGCACCGGGTTCTTCGGCCCCGGGTTTCGGCCGTCGTCGCTGACGACGAGCTCAGTCTTCCCGCCGGCGGGCACGTCGACCTGCGCGTCCATCAGCGCCCAGCGGACCGAGCCGTCCGGCCAGGGGACCGTCTTCAGGAACTGGGCGGGGACCGCCCGGCCGTTCACCGTCGCGCAGAGCGACGAGGCGTCCTTCACGACCCCCTTCGCGAACGGGACGCCGGTCGTGACCACGTCGTCCTTGCGCTCGACGTTCGCGTGATCCGCAACGGTCAGCTTCACCTCGACACCGAACGAGGAAACGGACACCAGAAGACCGAGGCAGACCAGGACCGCGCAACGCAGGTATTTGCTCATGGGTTCACTCCTCCAGACTCGGGCCGGGCTTTTCCGAATTGTACCGGCTCCGGGAACGCCGCGCAATCATTCCATCCGGTGGTAGTGGAGGTTGCTGGCCCCGGACGTCCAAGGGAGGGGGCCGAAGTCCATCCAGCCGTAGCCGAGGCCGAACGGGTCGTGCCGGCGGACGTAGTGGATGTCGTACTTGAGGGCGGGCTCGACGACGTTCGCCGCCCACTGCCGCCCCCGCTTGACCGCTGCGGTGGCCGCCGACAGGAGCCCGCAGCGGTCGAGCGGGCATTCCGCCCTGCCAAGTCCTCAGCCGGAGACCAAGCGGAAGGGCTTGTGGTCGAATGCTATCACACGGCGGCCCCAGGTCAAGACTCCGGTTGCTTGCCAGGTTGGCCGGGGTCGGATTGCTGGGCCTGGCGCTCCTGGGGCTGCGCAGGCGACGGGAATAGCACGAACCCGATGGGCGCCGTCCGGCAACCCTCATTCGCCGAGCGAATACGTCACCCCTCGGGAGCGGGCGAGCGGCCGGTCAATCGCTCCAGCGTTTCGATGGCCACGATCAGCGCCCGCGGCAGGTGGAACGGGTCCTTGACCGGCAGGGCGATGAGCGTCGTGATCCTATTCCCCTCGCGGTCCAGCCGCTGCGTCCACTCGCCGTGCCCCGGGACGGGGAAGTGCGCGAAGCTCCACTCGTGCACGCGGTGGTACCAGTCGAGGCACCAGTCCTCGCCGCATTGCTCATAGGCGACGAGCAGCCCGGCCAATGCTTCGGCGTGCGCCCACCAGAGCTTCTTCTCGGCGTTCCGCCAGTACACCGGCCTTTTCCCCTCGACGTCGATGCCGAGCAGGAGGCCGCCGTACTCGTGGTCCCAGCCCTTTTCGACGCACCACCGCATGGCCCGGCAGGCCGCCTGGGAGAGCTCCGGCCGCCTGGCCTCGCGGTTGATGCGGATCATGAAGTAGGCCGACTCGATCCCGTGGCCGGGGACCATCGCCCGGCCGTAGTCGCTGTCGACCGGCTCGCCGTCGTTCCCGATGTATTCGAGCACGACCTCGTGGTCCTCGCGATAGTGGTCGCGCGCGATCCGCTCGCTCATCTCGAGCGCGGTCCGGCGGACGCGCTGGTCGCCGGTCGCCTTCGCGAGCTGCCAGAAGGCGAACGAGAACTGCATCGGCTCGCGGTGCGGGCGGGTGCCCTTCGGCGTCGGGTAGGGCGCGGTGCCGTAGGTGTAGGGCTGGGCGAGCCGCTCCATCACGCTGTCGTACGTCTCGAGCGCGATGCGGAGCGCCTCCTCGTTCCCGGTCGCCCGGTGATACTCGACCAGTCCGAGGACGGCGAACGCGTCGGTCACGATGCTCTCGGGGCCCTGGAGCCGGTTGCCCTCGGCGTCGACGAGGAACAGCCAGCAGCCGTTCCCGTCGCGGCCGTGGTGGCGGAGGAATCGGAACAGGCCGTGTGCGATATCCAGCCATTCGTCGCGCGGCTCGATGCGGTTGTACAGCGCCGAGAAGGTCCACAGCCCGCGGGCCTGCGACCACATGTACTTGTCCGTGCTCTGGATCGTC
>JAWODX010000055.1:0-7078 GCA_046483085.1 Planctomycetota bacterium | reverse complement strand
GCCTTTCCGGCGGGCGGCTCGGGACCACCGGCCGTGCGCTGCTGGTCCGGGCTCTGAAGGACAAGGACGAGATGGTCCGGATGGCCGCCGCATATGTCCTGCTGGATCGCGACGATCCGGCGGGGCTCGCCGAGGTGTTCCGCGGCACATTATCCGAGAACCCAAACGTGTACAAGTTGGCCGAGAC
Organism: Planctomycetota bacterium; assembly: GCA_046483085.1. Classification (GTDB taxonomy): domain Bacteria; phylum Planctomycetota; class PUPC01; order PUPC01; family PUPC01; genus JAWODX01. The sequence continues at coordinate 6,891 of JAWODX010000055.1, read as the reverse complement.
GTCGATGCTTCGGAAGCTGATCGTGTGGGATTCGTCGCATCCGCTCGCCCGGACGCTCGACCTGCGGGTGGCGCTTGTGCCGGTGTATGAGATGGACCACGAGGCGGTGCTCGCGCTGGGCGAGGTGCTCGACAAGAGCAAAGCCTGGTATCTCCGGCGGTCGGCGCTGTTCCTGCTCGGGTTCAGCGGCCGGCCGGAGGCGGCACCCCCGCTCGTGCGCGCGGCGCGCCACGAACGCGACAAGAACCTGAACCGATGCCTCAGTGGCTTGGGCCGACTCCGGTACCGAAAGGCGGTCCCCGATCTGCTCAAATACCTCGAGCGCGGGCACGGCCCGAAATGGGGCACACCCCACTATAACGGGGATCGGGCCGACTTCTACGCCGCCCGGTCACTGGTCCAGATCGCCGACCCCGAGAGCGTCGGGCCGATCATTCGATTACTCGACAGCGAAAAGCCGGAGGTACGGAAGCGAGCCCGGCGCGCATTGACCGACCTGTTCGCCGAGAACGTTTCCGCTGACCGCTGCCTCGTGCCCACCGACGACGGGTTCGCCCGCATTCGGATCGATGAGCTGCCCGAGCCGGCCGCCCTGCGGAAAAGCTGGCAGGCGTTCTGGAAGGCGAACCGGAGCAAGTACGAGTGGCCCGAGGGCGGGCCGCCGCTGCGACCGGGCAGGTAGCCCGACCGACAGAGCCGGCGGGCGCCGCGGAGGGAAAGATGATGCGAGTGGGACTCGACACGTTCACCATCCGGGAGCTGGGGCTCGACCCGTTCGGGCAGTTGGACTGGATCGCCGAGCACGGGTTCGAGGGGGCGCAGTTCGGGCGGCTCGACGCGGACCTCGGCCGAATGCGCGAGATCCGCCGGCACGCCGACGAGAAGGGGCTCTACTCGTACGTCTCCGTTCCCTCGGTCAATCCGCATCGCTCGAAGGGGACGGCGTCGGAACGCCGCGACCAGGTCCGGGTGGCGGTCGAGCGCGCGGCGGAGTGCGGGTGGCATGAGCTCGTCACGTCGCTCGGCGGGCCGGACGACCGGTACGAGAGCGCCGTCCCGTGGACCACGCAACTGGCCGATTCGGCCGAGACGCTGCGCTCGCTCGCCCCGGTCCTCCGCGACCACGGCAGCCGGATCAACGTCGAGACGCACGGCGACATCACGACGTTCGAGCTCGTTCGGCTTATCGAGTCCGTCGGGCCGGACGTCGTCGGCGTGTGCCTCGACACGGCGAACGTGCTCTGCTTCGGCGAGGACCCGGCTGCGGCGGCCGGGCGCGTCGCACCTTACACTCACACGACCCATGCCAAGGACGCGATCGTCTTCTTCGACGACAAAGGGGTGTGCCGCCAGGGACGGCCGCCCGGACAGGGGGTCGTCGACTGGGAGCGCGTCCTGGCGGTCCTGGCCGAGCACGAGCCGGACCTGCCGCTCTCGATCGAAGATCACAAGTGGCTGTTCAGCGCCGAGATTTTCGATCCGGCGTGGCACGAGGCGCAGCCCGACCTCTCACGCGCGGAGCTGGGTGAGTTCGTCCGCCTCGCGTGGGACTGCCAGCGGCGGATCCATTCCGGCGAGCTGCCGGACCCGGAGGAGTACGAGGCGGTCCCCTACGCGGAGCAGATGGAGGAGCGGCTGGCGTTCGGGCGGGACTATCTCCAGGGTCTGCTCGACCGGCTCGGCCTGCGCGCGTGAGACGCGGCGGCGGCCCGGTCAGGCGATGTCGTTCAGGACGATCCCCTTCCGGTACCCGATCTCCGCGCCGGCCGACGCGGTTTCGAACGCGTCCTGGATGTCGCTGAGTCGGAACCGGTGGCTGACGAGTCGCTGGAGCGGGAACCGGCCCGCCGCCATCGCGTCGATGGCCCGGCGCCAGTCGTCCGCTTCGTCCGGCGAGAACGCGGGCGGGGCGTGGTGGACGGTGATCGCGGACATGTAGATCGCCACGTCCTCCTCATCGCCGACGCTGTGGCCGCCGCCGAGCACCAGGCGCCCGCGGCGCCGGAGCGAGCGGGCCGCGATGGTCACCGCCTCCGGGCGCCCGGCGAACTCAACCGCGACGTCCGCGCCGCGGCCGCCCGTCAGCTCGAGAACCTGCTCGCGGGCATCGCCCGCCGTCGGATCGAGCGCCTGCGTCGCGCCGAACTCCAGCGCCATCGCGCGCCGCGATTCGACCGGGTCGACCGCGATCAGCTCGCTCTTCCACGTGCCGGCCAGGATCGAGATGGCGGAGAGGCCCATGAACCCGCAGCCGACCACCACGACGACGTCGCCGAAGTCCGGCAGGGCCGCACGCGACAGGGTGGTCACGCACTTCAGCGCCTCGGCCAGGCATGCATCCTCGTCGCCGAGGTCGTCCGGCACGCGGAACACCTCGCTCTCGCGCGCGACGGTGTGCGTGGCGAACCCGCCGTGCAGGCAGCCGACCACCCGGTCGCCCTCGGCCAGCTCGTCCGCCCACGGCCCGAGCGCCATCACCTCGCCGACCGGCTCGTGGCCGAACCGGCGCGGCTCGTCGTGCTCGCGGTCGAATATCTGCAGGTCGCCGTGGCAGATGCCGCACGCGGCGATCCGGATCAGGACCTGGTCCTCCTGCGGCTCGAGTTCGAGGGGACGCAATTCGACGCGGCGGCGGCCGACGAGATGTGCGGCGGTAGCTTCCACGGTTCACTCCTCCTCCGGGACGACGTCCAGCACCATGTCGAATTTCCTGTCTTCGGGCGCGTCGGCGGGCACCTTGCGGAAGCCGAACTTCCGGTAGAAATGCACAGCCCGGGGGTTCTGCAGGCCGACACCGCCGAAGAGGATCATTTTCTCGCGGCCGGCCCGCCGGGCCACGTCGACGGTCTGCTCGAGGATCGCGCTGCCCAGCCCGGTGTTCTGATACGCGTCCGCGACCGACGGCGCGAGCGAGCACGTGGTCTCGTCCGGCAGCGCCACGCCGTACCCGTCGAACCGCTCGCGCTCGGGCGGTCGGAGCCCGAATTGCAGGATGAAGTACGCGACGATGCGCGGCGCGTCCGACTCGGTCACGGCGACGAGGCGAAGCGTGTTCTCCGAGAGCAGGTCGCGGCAGAGCCGCGCGGCGACCTCGTGGGTGAACTCGTGCGGTGCGAACCAGTCCTTCGTTCGATCCGAGAGCCGGTCGAAGTAGTCGCAAAGCATCGCGGTGTCGCTGTGGCCGAGCGGGCGGACGGTCAGCGTCTCGTCGTCGCGCTCGATGCGCCTTGTCACCGACCGGGGGTTCTCCAGGATGGCCTGCAGCGTGAGGAACTCGCCCATCGGAACGTTCTCCGCGATGGCCGGGGTCAGGGACAGTACGTCACGCGCGGCTCGGCGAACTCCCAGTCGCGAGCGTATTGCTCGTGATAGCCACAGAGCAGCCCGTCGCGCGGGTACGGGCAGCGCTCGATGAGCCTGTCGTACGCGCGATCGAGCAACTCCTTCTCATCGGCCGGGCGGGGGATCGGGCCGTCGAGCAGCGGGTCGGACGTCTCCTCCTGGATCGCGCGGAGCCGCCGTGCAAGATCCTGTTCGATGCTCGCGAAGTCGGGCCGGCCGGCGAGGTTCGTCCGCTCGGTCGGGTCGGACTCGAGGTCGTACAGCTCGACCTCGGGCCGCGGCCGGAGGTGCTGGTTGCCCATATCCCGCCGGGTCAGGCTGGTCTCGCTGTCGGGCAGGACCAGGTCGGGGCCGGGCATGTAGTTCCGGATGTACTTGAACCGCTTGGTTCGCACGCAGCGCCGCACGTCGAACTCGACGGTGCCCTTCTGGGCGAAAACGAGGTCACGCGGCTCGTACTGCCGCCCCTGCAACAGCGGCAGGACCGACCGGCCCTGGATGTCCGTCGGGATCGGCGCACCGGCGGCCTCGAGCAGCGTCGGGAACAGGTCGACATTGCTGACCAACTCGCCCAGGACCCGCTCGCCGCCGAAGCCGTCTGGCCAGCGCATCAGCAGGGTCGTGTTGATGCCGGGGTCATAAACCGTGCCCTTTGCTCCGACCATGGGGCTGCCGTGGTCGGTCGTGAAGACGACGATCGTGTTCTCGCTCAGGCCGGCCTCGTCGAGTGCCCGGAGGATTCGCCCGACCGCCCCGTCCATGTGGCGAATGGCGCCGTCGTACTCTGCGAAGTCCTCGCGGGCGCCCGGGGTGTCGGGGACGTAGCCCGGGAGCGTGACCTGCGCGGGGTCTTCCGGCGTGTATGGATCGAACGAGCGGTGGACCTCGGTGAAGCCGACGCGCGCATAGAAGGGATGGTCGCTGCTCGCGCCGCGCTGCGCGAGGAACTTTGCGACGAGCGGGGCGACGTCGGCGGCGCGCTTGATCGAGCGGTCGGCGACGTGCTGGAAGCCGAGGTCGCCCACACGCTCCTCCCGCGCCTCGTGCTGGTAGCCGAGCAGGAACGTCTCGTAGCCGGCATTGCCGAGCGCCGTTGCGAGCGTGGTATTCGACGGGTCCCAGTCCCAGCCGAGGTTGACGAGGCCCATGAGGCCGTTCACGTGCGGGTACTTCCCCGTGATGATCGAGCCGCGGCTGGGCGAGCAATACGTCGCGGTCGCGAAGTTTCGTTCGAACCGAACGCCCTCGGCCGCCAGGGCGTCGAGGTTCGGCGACGGCGCCGAGTCGTAGCCGTAGGACCCGAGACGAGTCCCGAGGTCGTGGACGGTCATCAGGATGATGTTCGGCCGCTGTTCGCTCATTCGCCTGTCTGTCTGCCGCCGGTCAGAACTCGTTGAAGACGCTCGCCGGTTCGCCCGACCTGGCGGATTCCCACGCGGCAGCCGCAACGGCGACCGCCCTGGCACCGTCGACGACGTCCGGCGACGGTTCCGCGTCGTTGTCGAGGCATTCCTGGAAGTGGCGCATGTAGCGGATCACGGTCGCGCCGTGCCCGTAGACGCTCGTGTCGGTCTCGGGCTCGAAGTGCATCGTCATCGGGTTCCTGACCGGGAACCGGTCCTGGACGATGCGGAGCTCGCCCGGCTCGTTGTCGGTGAACTCGCCGACGGCCGTCCCGCCGGTGCCGTAGAGCGCGACCTGCATCATGGGCAGCGGCGGCTCGACCACGTCGTACAGGCCCTTGACCTGGGCGATGGCGCCGTTCACGAACTTCAGGTTGAGGTAGAACAGGTTCGCGATGGGGTAGTCGGGCGTCAGCGTGCCCTTCGCCGCGTAGCAGTGGACCTCGTCGACGTCGCCGAGGAAAGATCGCAGGATGTCGACCGGGTGCGTGACGCCGCCGTACATGAGGTCCTGCGGCATGCTCAGCCGCCAGGGGGTGAAGGCGTAGACGGGCCGCATGTCGTGGATGTAAAACGCCTCGGCCGCCATCAGGTCGCCCAGGTCGCCCGACTCGACCATCGTGCGCAGCGTGGCGAACTGGCGGTCGAACCGCATCGTCTGCCCGACGAGGAACTTGCGACCGCTCTCGCGCACGGCGGCGACCAGGTTCTTCGCCTGCTGGAGGCTCGTGACCATCGGCTTCGTGCACACGACGTGCTTGCCCGCCTCGAGCGCGGCGAGGCAGTGGTCGGCGTGCAGTGCGTCAGGGGAATAGACGGCGACCACGTCGACGTCGTCCCGGGCGACGAGCTCCCTGTAATCCGTCGTGGCGAAGGGGATGCCCTCCTGCTCGGCGTATGCCTCGAGCACGTCGCCGTGCTTCGCGCAGGCGGCGCGGAGCTCGTAGCGCAGGTCCGGCTCGTCGCGCACGAGGGCCATCGTGCTGCCCATGTTGTGGGGGTTCATGCCGATGACGCCCAGTCCGATCTTCTCCGTGCTCATCGAATGTCCTCCAGCCCCAGGTTTTTCATGAATTGATACGAATCGGCAACCCCCCGGTCGATGATCCCGGGCGTCGGGTCCGTGCTGTCCGGCCCGCTGAACTCGATCTCGAGGCTGTACGGCCCGGCGAAGCCGATCCGGCGATAGAGCCCGGCCAGCGCGTAGAGGTCGAGCTCGCCCTCGCCGAGCGGCGGAAAATCCCAGTCGCCCTGCCCGCCGCGGTGGTCCTTGATGTGCACGTGGACGAGCCACTCACCGATCTCGTCGGCGACGCTCTCCAGGTCGGCCACGGGGTCCTGGCCGGCGTAGAACCGGACGTTGCCGGCGTCGTGGTTGATGCCGAGGGCGGGGTGGCCTACCTCGCGGCAGAACGCGAGGCTGGCGGCCGCGGTCTCGCTGACGCCGGCGTGGCTCTCGACGCCGATCCGGACGTCGTTCTCCGCGGCGTGGTCCAGCAGCCCCCGGAACTCGTCGAAGAACGCGTCCATGTCCTCGTCGTCGGCCGCGACGCCGACGCCCGTGTTGACGATGGGCACGCCGAGGTGTGCGGCCAGATCGATGCGGGCGCGCAGTTTGCGGAACCCCTCCGCCGCGGTCTCGGCTCCCTTCCCGAGCAGCGGGTATTCCAGGTCGACGTGCCCGGCGATGCTGGCGATCCGGAGGTCGTGCTCCCGCGCCTGCTCCGCCAGCGCGTCCATCTCGCCTGGCGTCATCTGTTCGGGCACGACGTGCTCGCAGTAGCCGCAAACACAGCCGATCTCGACGCCCGGGAAGCCGGCCGCCGCGATCCCCGCCAGCGCCCGCCCGAGCGATTCCTGCCGATAGCTCAGCGTCCCACAGGCCAGCAGAGCGCGTGCTTCCGACATCGTGTCGCCGCTCATCGTTTCGCCCCTCCTTTCCGAGTTTCCGGCGGCTGCCCGCCGGTCCCCCGCGTGCGGTGCTCATCGCGACCGGATCAGATTCCGATCGGCCGAACTGCATCGCCCGGACGCCATTCTGCGGGACCCGAACCCGGAGTCACCGTGGTCGAAAACGAACCCGCTGAAGATGGATTGCACGTGCTCGACTCGATCGGACACACGCTCCGGATCCCGGACGTATGGC
>JAWODX010000568.1:0-3483 GCA_046483085.1 Planctomycetota bacterium | reverse complement strand
GTTGAGATAGTCTCTGGTATTCCCGATTGCCGGACGAGAAAGGAAAACGGGAAAGAACGGGAGGCCGGGAAATGAATTGCTCCTCTTTCCCAGTTTACCCCTTTTCCTTTCGGTTTTCGTGCCTGATGTGTGCTGGGTGCTTTTCAACTGAATGAGGTGAAGCAATGGCAACGGTGTATTTCGCAGACATGGAAGTCAAGAGTCTCACCCGGAAGGTCACGCTGCCGGCGAAGTACCAGCGGATGATGGAGGAGCTGGCCGTGGCGGAGCGGTTCGCGGGGAAGACGGTCGCGATCAAGATGCACCTCGGCGGCGGCCTGGGCTACACGACCATCCACCCGTTGTTCGTCCGGCTGCTGACCGACAAGATCAAGGAGGGGGGCGGCAAGCCGTTCATCACCGACGGCACGTCCGCCGTCTGGGATACGTCGAAGCGCGGCTATACCGAGGAGGTGTTCGGGGCGAAGATCATCCCCGCCGCCGGCGTCACCGAGAAGTACTACCGGACGGTCGAGGTCGATCACACCGCGTCGAACGGCGCCCGGCTCGAAGAGCTGCACCTCTGCGGCAACATCATCGACGCCGACGCCATGGTCGTGCTCAGCCACTTCAAGGGCCACGGCGAGGCGTCCTACGGCGGCGCGATCAAGAACATCGCCATGGGCGCGGTCACCCGCAACTCGCGGGCCGCGCTCCACCGCCTCGAGGTCGGCGCGTTCAGTTGGGACGGCGAGAAGTGCATCCACTGCGGCCGCTGCATCGAGAACTGCCCGACCGGCTCGTGCACCGAGAACGAGGACGGCGAGATCGAGATCAACGTCCACAACTGCGTCTACTGCAAGCACTGTGCGAAGAGCTGCCCGACCGGCGCCATCGAGGTCGACGCCGACAGCTACAAGCGCCTGCAGGAGGGCCTCGCCGTCTCCGCACGCGAGGTGCGCCAGTTCTTCGACCCCGGCGAAATCGTCTATTTCAACCTCGCCCTCGACATCACCCCGCTCTGCGACTGCTGGGGCATGACCACGCAGCCGCTGGTGCCCGACGTCGGCATCTTCGGTTCCCTGCACATCCTGCCCGTGGACAAGGCGGCACTCGACCACATCAACATGGAGGACTTCATCGAGGGCAGCCTGCCCGCGGGGCGGGAGCTCGCCGACCGATCCGGCCACCTGTTCGAGCGCGTCTGGGGCACCGACCCCTACTACCAGATCCGCGCGGCCGAAGAGCTCGGCCTGGGCGAGAGCGAGTACGAGATCGAGCGCGTCGACTGACACACGATCTCAACGGTCGGTGGGGCAGGCATTCTTGCCTGCCGGACGGCGGACAGGAATCTCCGCCCCACCTCCTGCGATCGTCTCGGAGCGGCAGAACTGACGGTGACCGCGGCAGGGGACGGCCGATGTGGAGCGCCCGCCTGAGGACAGTCCGGCCACCGGCGAGCCGGTTCCTGCTCGCTCTCGGCCGACTCGTCTTCCCCCCGCACTGCTCGATCTGCCGGCGCCCCGCCGCCGAGGACGAAGACCGCTACCTCTGCCGGGACTGCCTCGCCCGGATCGTCTTCGTGACCGGGCCGACCTGTCCCCGGTGCGGGCACGTGCTCGGCAAGCACGCGGACACCGACAAGCGGTGCGTGCAGTGTCGCAACCTGCCGCTCCGGTTCGACCGCGCCGTGTCGGCGGCGCACCACGCGGGCGGCGCCCGGCAGATGGTGCTCGCCCTGAAGTTCGGCCGGCAGCAGCACCAGGCCTTCCCGCTCGCCAAGATGATGACCGCCCGGCTCGAGGACACCGATATCCTCGAGCGGGTCCAGGCCATCGTGCCCGTGCCGCTGCACCGGTCCCGGACGCGGTCGCGCGGGTTCAACCAGGCGGGGCTGCTGGCGCGCGAGCTCGGCCGGCTCGCCCGCGTGCCGGTCCTGAAGAGCGCGCTGCGCCGCACCCGCAACACCCCGCCCCAGACCAGGGCCCTGTCGCTCGCCGCGCGGCGAAGGAACGTGAAGGGCGCGTTCGCCGTCCGCTCCGCCAGGTCCGTCGAGGGCAAGACCCTGCTCGTGGTCGACGACGTGATGACCACGGGGGCAACCACGAGCGAGTGTGCGGCGACGCTGAAGCGGGCGGGCGCGAAGCGCGTCTTCGTCGCGACCGCCACCCGGCGGATGACCGTGCCGCCCCGGGCCGATGCGGCCCCGGGCCTCCGCCCCTACGAGATCGAATCCCTCCGCCCGCCGCCGGACGTGGCCGCCGGGCTCCCGGCTGACCGCGCCTGAGTCATGCCGGCTCCCCCCGGCGCATCGACCAGGCGAGGTGTGCTTCCCCCGCACGCGCCCTCGGGCCGTGATCGAGCGCAATACAAGTTTGCCTTCCGGCGGCCGGGCGTGGTACACTGCTATCGGTCGAATTCACAAAGGAAGAGCCATGGCAAAGCACAAGGGCAGTCTGCTTCGGCAGCTCACGCTGGGTCTGGGGCTCGCCATCGTCTTCCTCAGCCTGGCCTCGTTCTACTACCAGTACCAGACCGAGCGGTACCTGCTGACCGAGAGCATCCAGGGCAACCTGGTCCGCCAGGCACAGCTCCTCCGGTCCTGGCTCGGCCAGGCGAAGACCGACGCCCAGCTCCGCGAAGTCGCCCGGCAGTACACCGAAACCATCGAGTACATGGACGAGTCGGGGCACGAGGTCTTGATCCTCGACAGCGAGAGCAGGGTGCTCGCCAGCACGAGCAGCCGCGAGTACGGCGAACACGTCACCAACTACGTGGTGCGCAACGCGCTGGACCAGGGCGGCGTCGAGCCGGTGGTCCGCGAATGGGAGGGCGACATCCGCGTCGGCCTCGCCTTCGAGACCGGGGCGCCCGGCAAGCAGGGCACCGGCGTCCTGATGGTCCAGCATCCGCTGACCTCGGTCGACATCCTGGCCGACCGCCTGATGCTCGCCACGTTCCTCCTCCTGGCCGTCACCCTCGCCGCGATCGTCCTCGTCGTCCACGTCGTTCTCCGCCTGAAGGTGCACAAGCCGATCCAGGCGATCTGGATGCAGGAGTACCGCATCCGCGAGGGCGACCTGGCCCGGATCGAGGCGCCGGACCCGAACAACGAGTTCTCCGACCTCTACGCCATGTACAACGAGATGGTGATGCGGATCGCCGACCAGAAGCGGGCCATCCTCGAGCAGAAAGACCACGCGGCCCTCGGCCAGCTCGTCCGGGGGTCGATCGACCGGCTCACCGGCCCGCTCGACGAAATCCTCACCAAGAGCCGGACGCTCCTCGAGCGCGAGTCGTCGCTCTCCGAAGACGACCGCAAGCTCCTCAAGGAGATCATCGGCAACATCACGCATATGGCCCGCGAGCTCAAGGCCATCGTCGTCGAGGGCGACAAGAGCGCCGACTGGCTCCAGCGCGAGGCCGGCCGCCTGCCGTCCCCGGATAGCGCGCCCGACGAGACACCGCCCCTCGCCGAAGACAGCAGCGACGGCGAAAGCGACG
>JAWODX010000543.1:0-11451 GCA_046483085.1 Planctomycetota bacterium | reverse complement strand
CGAAGTGGTAGCCGAGGAAGTCGAATCCGCCCGGCTCCGTCGCGTCGGCGATGCAGGTCTTCTCCGGATGCAGGGTCAGCCCGGCGGCGGCCATCCACTCACGGATCGCCGCCAGCGCCCGCTCGGCCTCCGAGCGGCTCTCGCACAGCACGACGAAGTCGTCGGCGTAGCGCACCATCTCGAACCCCGCCCCGACCATCGCGTGGTCGAGGTGGATGTTGCTGAGGAGCGGCGAGAGCACCGCTCCCTGTGGACTGCCCGCCTCGGGCGTCCACGCCGCCGCCGTCTCCAGAACGGGCTGAGTGAGGAACTGCTCGATGAGCGCGAGCACGCGCCCGTCGGCCACCTGGCCCCGGATGAGCTGCATCAGCGGGCCGTGCGGAATCGTGTCGAAGTACGACCGGATGTCGGCGTCCACCACCCACGTGCGGCCGCCCTTCAGATGGGCATCGACGCGCCGCAGTGCGTCCTTGGCGCCTCGACCGGGACGGAAGCCGTAACTCGTCTCGGCGAAGTCCCGCTCGAAGATCGGCTCCAGCACATGTCGCAGTGCCGCCTGAACAGTCCGGTCCCGAACGGTCGGAATCCCCAGCGGGCGCATCTCGCGACGCTTCCCCGCCTTCGGGATCCACACCCGCCGGATCGCCTGCGGACGGTAGCTCCCGGTCCGCAGTTGCTCCGACAGCCGTTCGAGATTCCGCTCCAGCTTCGCTTCGTACATCGCGATCGTCTCATGGTCCACTCCCGCTGCGCCGCGGTTCGCTTTCACGTCCGCGAACGCCGCACGGAGTGTCCGCATCGCGTACACCTTGTCAATCAGACTGTACCATCGGCCTCCCTTCACTCCGTTTTCCAGAGCCGTCAGCATGCGATCCGTCCAGACCACCGGTTCGGTCCACGCCCAGCGGGCGCGGACCTCTCCGGTTGGCGTAGCCCCTTCGGGCATTCGCCCCGGGCGGGTCTCCGGCGTCCTGTCCGTCACGCATCCGCCTTCCTGCGCCCCTTCGCTCCGCGCCCGTTACGGCGCCTCGGCGCTACTGTGGACGCTCTGACTCCTCGGCGACACTCCGTCGCCGCCGAGGTCTCCCTGCTTCATGCACGGGGCCTTCCGACCATTCCGCCTCCAACCACCACACGGCCCCCCGCCGACGCTTTCGCACGCTACCCCTCAGAAATTATCTCAAAAGGTGGTGCGGACATTCCTGTCCGCCATCTGGCAGGCAAGAATGCCTGCCCCACCGGATATTGAGATAGTCTCTTAGCGCGGCGGGTGGTCTCGCACCGGAGTGCGAGTCAGGCTTCGCCGTTGGCCAGCCGGCTCGCCGGACCGCATAGCCGAATCGAGTTCGTCATCCTGCGGACTGGTCATTCATTTCCTGCTGCTTCTCACCCCGCCTCGCGGCGACGCAGTTGCAGTCGGTTACAGGCCGGAGAGCGTATACCTGGAGAGGACTCACACCTCTCCGACCACGTGCACTTGCAGGCGCACTGGCACGGCCTTCCAGGCCGTGGGTGTTCACGGGCAGGATGCCCGTGCCACGGCTGATCCGCCCTTTTGAGATAATTACTTAGCACGACAACGCTAGAAACCTGCCACAGAGAACGCTGAGATGGCAGAGAAGCTTTTGCGCACTCACAAGTTACGTGTGCGTGGCCTGTCCTCCTTGAGCTCGGTGCGCGCCTCGCCACAACTCGTCCATAAGTCGTTGCCTATGCGTGCTCTGCGACCTCTGCGGTTAGCAGAAATAGCGTTGTAGGGCTAAGAGGCTATCTCAATGGTCGGTGGGGCAGGCATTCTTGCCTGCCAAGCGGCGGACAGGAATGTCCGCCCCACCCTTTGAGATAATTTCTAAGTCGCGGCCGTGTTTTGCCGACAAGCGGGTGAGGGCCCGGTGCGCCGCCACGGGCGCCGGGCTCGCCCTGGAGGACCGAGCATGGCCTTGTGGTCCGCAGAAACGCGTCGCCCGCTGGCGCCCGCCCGCCGGGCGGCGGCCCGGACGCGATCGTTCACGCTGATCGAGCTCATCGTGGTGATGACGATCGTCTCGATCCTCGCGGCAACGGCCGTCCCGGCGCTGACCAACCGGTCGGAGCGCCGGCTGCCCGTCGCCGCGTCCCGGCTCGCCGCGCACCTGCGCCTGGCGCGCGAGACGGCGATGTCGACCCGGCGGGGGACCTGGGTGACGTTCGATCCGGACCACCACTGGTACCTCGTCCAGATCGAGGGCGAGATCGGCGGCGGGCGCGACAGCCGGATCGACCTGGCCCACCCCGAGACGGGCGTCTCGCCCTTCCGAGTCGACCTGAACACGGGCGACTACGCAGGGGTGACGCTGTTGTCTGCGTTCGGCGGCGACAACGAGGTGGAGTTTGATCGGCTGGGCCGGCCGTGCGACGGAACCGGCGAACTGCGGTCGACCGACGGGTCAGTCGTCCTGTGGGCAGGGACTCGCAGTGCGACCGTCGAGGTCGTGGCGGGGACGGGCCTGATCGAAGAGGAGTGACATGGTTCGGCGGATGAGAGGCGGCCGGCGCGGGTACACGCTGATCGAGCTGGCCGTGGTGCTGGCCGTGATGGGGATCGTGGCCGGCCTGGGGACGGGCCTCGTGGTGGCGGGCGCCCGGGCGTACCGGGCCAGCCGGTCGCGGTCCGATGCGTACGCCGAGGCCGACTACGCGCTGCGGCGCCTGGCCGCCGAGCTGCGCGGCCTGCCCTCGGCGGCCGAAATCGAGGCCATCGACGCCGACGCGATCACGTTCCGCCGCGGCGGTGTCGCGCGGACGTTCGAGCGGAGCGGCTCGACACTGCTCCGGGACGGCCAGCCGCTCGCACGCGGCGTCACCGGGTTCGACCTGACGTACTACGGCGCCGACGGGAGCGTCGTGAGCGAGCCGTCGCAGGTCTGTCGGATCGCCGCCGCCGTCGCGGTCCGCAAGGACGGGCACACGGCGCGGCTCCGCACCGAGATCTTCCCGAGGGCGCTGCGCAGCTCGTACCTGAGCTGGGAGGACGAATGATGCGACTCGGGCAGCGCGATCGCCGGCGCCGGGGCAGCGCGGTCATCGTGGCCATCGCCGTCATCGTGATCGTCGGGTTCCTCGGCTCGGCGATGGTCGCCGCGGTCCGCGTGGGGGCGGGGGCGACGGTCGGCCGGGTGCAGGGGGCCCAGGCGAACCTGCTGGCCGACGCGGGGATCGAGTGGGCGTGTGTGCAGGAGACGGGGACGGCCGGGCCGATGGAGCTGGGCGGCGGGACGTTCGAGGTGGCCGCGGACGGCGACGAGTGGGTCGCCACGTCGACCGCGGGCGACGCCACCCGGCAGGCCCGCTGCGAGCCGGCGCCGGCCGAGGAGGAACTGACCGAGGGGACCACGTACGTCGACGGATCGCGCGACGGGCTCGTCGGTTGGATCGTCACGTTTCGCCTGGTGAACACCTCCGATGAGGACGTCGAGTTCAACCGGGTCAAGGTGACGTGGGACAGCCCGACGGCTTATTTCGAGGCCCTGAGCGTCCGCGTGTTCGAATACCAATGGTACGGCCTGCTCTGGTCATACCTGCTGGACCCCGGTCAGCCGCGGTTCGGCAGCGGGGAGACGCGGCAATTGAACGTGTGGAGTTCGGTCACCATCCCGGCTCACCACACCGCCCGGTTCTCGCTCTCGATGTTCCGGGAAGGGCAGGATCCGGGCGAAGGGGGCGACCTCGTGGACATGAACGGCACGGAGCTCACGGTCGATCTGCTGCAGAATTCCGTCCCGGTGGGCCAGGTCGAGGTTGGCCTGCCGCCCGAGCCGTAGGACGCCTGTCCGGCCCAGATTCCGGCGAAACAAGGCTAATAACAAGGAGTTACGCGCCGATACTATGCGCGGAGGCTACGGCGTAGACGCTGCGCGTACACGTGTACAAGGAGGGGACAGCCCCCATGTTTCCCCTGTGCCCAAGCGGCAGGCATGGCTTCACCCTCGCCGGCATGGCCGTGCTGCTGGTGGTGATCGCCATCGCCGCGCCGCCCCTGTTCGTCATGCTCCGTCAGGCGCTGGAGGACAACGCCCACCTGAACGCCACGCGGACCGCCACCGGGCTGGCCAGCGGCCTCATGGACGAGGTGTTGTCGAAGCGGTTCGAGGACCCGGAGCTGGGGGCCGGGTCGTTCGGCACGGAAGAGGGCGCCCGGGCGGACTACGACGACGTGGATGACTACGACGGGCTCGATGAGATGCCGCCGGCCGACGGGACCGGCGAGCCGCTGGACGGCTTCGCCCACTACCGCACCCGGGTGACGGTCGAGAACGTGGCCCTGAACGAGCCGGGCGGCGCGGCCCAGCCCGACGGAACGACCGAGCTCAAACGCATCACCGTCCGCGTGCTCTGGGACGACGGCAACCGATCGGTGCAGCTTGTCGGCCTCCGCGGCAGCCACGACGCCTCCGGCTCCACCCCCCGGCCGGGCCTCACGTTCCTCAGCCGACAGGGGAGCGGCAGCGATGACCTCCGGTTCCAGTTCGCGAACAGCACCGGCGAGACCGTCTACCTCACCCACCTGACGCTGACCTGGAGCGAGCCGACCGCCTACTACTCGCGCGTGAAGCTGGAGGTGCTCGGCCACACCGACTACGGGACGGTGTGGCACAGCCTGTACCACAACCGGGTTCGGATGGGGAGCGGCGGGACGGCGATGTTCAACGGCGGCGACGTGGTCGCCATCCCGCCGAGCCGGAACGTGCGGGTTACCGTGAAGGACTTCCGGTCGAGCGCGCAGTGGCCGCTCGGCAGTGCCCGCGACGTCTCGGACAGCGTGTTCACGGCCGAGTTCTGGGCTGCGCCGACCAAGTATCAGCCGATGACCGTCCCGGAGCAATGAGAGGGCGATTCGAGAAGGCAGGGATGGACGCGAAGTGAGCAGGGCCGACGACGACAAGGTGACGACCGCCGGACAGCAGGCCGAGCCCGACGACCGGCCGAACGTCCTCGGTACGATGCAGCGGCTGCTGGAGCGCATCGGAGCCGGCAGCCCCGCGGGCCAGGAGGACGCCGCGACCGACGCGGA
Source organism: Planctomycetota bacterium (assembly GCA_046483085.1). Lineage (GTDB taxonomy): Bacteria > Planctomycetota > PUPC01 > PUPC01 > PUPC01 > JAWODX01. The sequence continues at coordinate 6,401 of JAWODX010000543.1, read as the reverse complement.
CACGCCGGCAGGGCCGCCCCAGCCGCCTCCCGCCCCGGACGTCTCGGGCGCGACCCACACCGGGCAGTGCCCCGACCTGAGCGGCGCCGCGATGCCCGGCGGCCGGCCGGCCCTGGGCATCGACATCGGCTCGTCGTCGATGAAGCTGGTCTGTCTCCAGCACAGCCCGCTGGGCGTCGAGGTCGTCGACGCCTCGGTCACCCCTCTCGCGGCCGAGCCGGGAGCCGGACGGTTCGGGCAGATCGGTCGGTCGCTCCGCTCGTTCATCGCCCGGCAGTCGTCGAAACCGCGCCGGGCGTCCTATGCCTTCTCGGGCGAGGGCGCCGCGACCCTTTGCTGCTCCCTGCCCAGGATGGAGGAGGCAGACCTGAGCCAGGCGCTGCACTGGAAGCTTGCCGAGGAGGACTCGGTCGACATCGAGCGATCGACCGTCGCGCACCACACGCTGGGCGGGCCGGGGGCGAACGGGGAGCAGGAGTTCGTGGCCGCCGCCGTGCCCGATACGCTCGACCGGATCGATACCCTGTTCCCCGGGCAACGTCCCCGGCTGTCGGTCGTCGTCACCGAGCCGCTGGCCGTCGAGAGCCTGATCCTCGCGGCGTGCCCCCGGCGGGGCGGCGGTGCGACCGCGGTGTTGGACGTCGGCAACCGGTCCTCACGGTTGTCGGTAATCAGCGGGCAGGGGCTGCGGTTCACGCGGGCGATCCCGGTGGGCGGCGAGGCGGTGACCGAGGCGCTGGTCGGCCGGATCACCCTCGAGTCCGAGACGGTCGAGGTGGGTCGCGAGCAGGCCGAGCAGCTCAAGCGGGAGTACGCGATCGGGCAGGACGAGCCGGTCGAGGTGGGGGGCGTGGCCGTGCCGGCGTCGCGGGTGCTGGGTGCGATCCGCCCGGCGCTGGAGCGGCTCGCCTCGGAGGCGGTCCGGTCGATGCAATTCTTCAGCCAGACGCACGGGATGACGAAGGTGGAACGCTTGATGGTCTGCGGCGGGGGCGCGGCGCTCGGCGGCCTGGCCGAGTACCTCAGTCGCGAGATCCACATGCCCGCCGCGCGGCTGGACCCGTGGCGGATCCTCGACTTCGAGGTGTCGGACGAGATCGAGGCGAGCCCGGCGCTGTTCGCCGCGGCGACGGGCGCGGCGATCCACGACGGCGCCCGGATCAACCTGCTGCCCCCGCGCCTGCGCGCCCGGCGCATGATCTCGATGGTTCGGACCGGTTCGATCGCGGCGACCGGCTTCATCCTGGCCGCGCTGCTCGGGTTGTCGTGGGTGGCCGGGCAGCAGAGCGCGGAGCTTCAGAAGGTGGTGGCCGAGAAGCGCAGCGCGGCGGACCCGATGGAGGCGATGGCGGAGCAGATCGAGGAGGCGAAGCAGCGGCGGGCGGAGCTCGAACGGCGCAAGCAGATCCTCCGGTCCATGGGGATCGGCCGGCCGGTGCACGCGGCGGTGCTGAAGGAGCTGAGCAACATCCTGCCCCCGGGCTCGTATCTCCGGTCGCTCTCGTTCGACAAGGCGGAGGGCGTGTGCAAGATGCGGCTGGTCGTCGACGTGTACGCGATGCCGTCGGCCCCGTCTCGGCGGCTCAAGCAGGACCTGATCTCGGCCCTGGAGCGGTCGCCGTTCTTCGTGAACGTGAGCTTCGTGCCGGCGCCGGGGAAGCCGGACGGTCCGATGCGGGCCCCGGACGAACAGCTCGTGCTGACCTGTCAGGTGCTTGGTGTGCTGGGGGAATGAGCAGTGAGCCTGGGATACAAGGGCAAGCTGGGACTGCTGGTGGCGGGGCAGGCGACGGCCGTCCTGCTGGTGGTCCTGCTGGTCTTCCTGCCCAGTACCCGTTCGGTGAGACAGCGTTCGGCGGAGATCGACGAGCTGTCGGAGCACCAGGCCGAGCTCTCGCGGATGCTGGAGAAGAACCCGGACCCGGTGCAGGAGATGGTGCGTATCAAGGCGGAGATGCGTCGGCTGGACGACCGGATGCCGCCGGAGTCGCGGATCAGTTGGCTGTCGGCGCGCATCGCGGACGCCGCCCGCGAGCACGACGTGGACATCCGGTCCGCCTCACACTGGACCGACGGCGGGCGGGCCACCGACATCCCCGAACTGAAACGCATGCGGAAGACCGTGACGGTCCGCTGCCCGGCCCGGAACCTGTACGAGTTTCTGCAGGCGATGAACAAGCTGCCGTTCGCCGTCATCGTCGAGGACCTGAGTGTGCGGCGTGAGGAGCAGGGCGGCACGGTGTCGGCGACGGTGGACCTGGCCACGTTTGTCCTGCGGCTCGGCGCCGTGGGGAGCGATCAGGGATGAAGAAACGGGACGAGAAACTGGTCAAGCTGCTTCCCGTCCTCGTGCCTCTGCTCGGGCTGGCCGCGTGGTACGGCTATTCGACAATGCAGGCGGTCAAGGCGAAGGAGGCCCGGCGCCAGGCGCGAGCGAAGGAGCAGGTCAAGGCCGCCGAGAAACGGAAAGAGCATGGTGTTGTGAAACCGCCTTCCGCAGCGGGGGCGAGCACGACGGCGACGCCGTCTCCCCCTCCAGGCGCTACGCCGGCCGACAACCGCGCCGCCGTGCCCCCCGCTGCCCCCCATTCGGGGATACATGTCGACGCGGACCTCGCCGAGCAGGCGCGCCGGGCGAAGCGGCCCTGGGGCCGGGACCCGTTCGTTCCGCCGGACACCCGCGGGCCCCGCATCCGCACCCCGGGCGACCTCGAGGGGCCCCGCGACCGGGAGACGATGACGGTGACCGTCGACATCTCGGACGCGCCGGCCGGGAACAGCGGGGTGAAGACCGCGCGGCTGGTGTACACGACCGCCGGGGCCGCTCCCCAGGTGGTGGCAGGCCGGCCGCCGGGCACGGACACCGGCGACGGGGCCTGGACGTTCGAGGTCCCCGCGCCGACCGAGCGGCCGCTCTCGTGCTTTGTGACGGCCCAGGACCGCGGCCGGCTGGAGAACCCCTCGAAATCGAGACCGTTCAGGATCACCCCGCCGGCGCGCGACGCCGTGAGCACCGACGCCCAGGGCGTCCCGGTCAAGCTCGTGCTTCGCGGCATCTCGTACGCCGAGGCGGGCAGCGTCGCCCTCATCAACCAGGACGTGGTGACGACGGGCGAGCGGATCCACGGCTACAAGGTGGTACGGATCGACCGGACCGCCGTGGTGCTGTCGCGCGGCGATCGGGAGATCACCCTGGAGTTGAAGGAGTAATCCCGATGCGATTTCCAGTGATCCTCATGATGGCGGCGTGGGGGGCGGTCTTCGCCGGTCTGCCGGCCGCCGTCGGCGGGAAGCCGTCGGACGTGAAGAAGCTGCTCAACGACCCGGCGCGGACCTTCACCATCGACGTGCAAAACGTGCCCCTGGACGACGTTCTCCGCATGCTCTCCAAGCAGCACGACCTCAGCATCATCACCGCCAAGGACGTCGAGACGATGGTGAGCGCCCGGTTCCACAAGGTCACCCTGGCCGAGGCGCTCGACTCGCTGGTCACCATCAACGGGTATGCGTACCGGGTGAAGGGGACGGTGGTCGAGGTGTATACGCCGCGGCCCGGCGAAGACGCGAAGGTCGAGACGGCCGAGGTCCACGTCTTTGAGCTGCAGTTCGCGAACGCCGAGACGCTCAAGGGGCTCGTCGAGCCGTTCCTCAGCGAGGGCACGGGCAAGATGGAGGCGGACCTGGGCGGCAACAAGCTGATTGTCTACGACCGGCCGGCCGCCATGACGACGATCCGCGAGGTGATCGAGCGGGTGGATCAGCCGGAGCCGCAGGTGACGATCGGGGCGGAGATCATCGAGGCCGCCACCGACGCCGGCGAGAAGCTGGGGATCAACTGGCAGATGCGGGTCGCCGCCACCGGCTCGGCCCGGCCCATCACCTGGCCGTTCGACGCCCGCAAGAGCCACAACCAGTACATCCCCGCCAACGATCCCAGCGGCGGGGGCGGCGACGACGATGACGACGGCTTCGGGCCCAGCCAATCCTTCCCCTATGCCGCCGCCGAGGACTTCACGTTCGGCACCCTCGACGCGACCGGGCTCCGGCAGGTGCTCGAGCTCCTGGAGAGCGACAGCAACACGAACCTGATCGCGAACCCCGAGATCACCACGCTCAACAACCACGAGGCAAGGATCAACCTGGGGAGCACCGTTCCCGTCCCCACCTTCACCACGAACCTGGAGACCGGTGTCACGGCGGTGACGGGGTTCGACGAGGTGGAGACCGGGACGATCCTCAGCGTCATCCCGCAGGTGAACGAGCGGGCGGGGGTGGTCAAGCTGACGGTGAAGCCGGAGATCAGCGAGATCCTCGGGTTCAAGGGCCAGTTCGACGAACGTCCGATCGTCGGCTCCCGGAAGGCCGAGACGACGGTCCGGCTCAAGGACGGCGAGACGCTGGTGATCGGCGGCCTGGTCAGCGAGCGGACCGAGCAGGAGATCAACAAGGTCCCGCTCCTCGGCGACGTGCCCGTCCTCGGCTGGCTCTTCAGGTGGAAGAGTGACACGAAACAGAAGTCCAGCCTCTACATCTTCGTCACCCCCCGGATCATGAGCACCGAGCGGTACCGGGCGAGGGCGACCGCGGCGGCGAAGCGGATCTGGCGCGACGGGCTTCGCGAGTACGAGGGCGGCGGCGACGACCTGCGCCCCTCGCCGGCCGACTCGCCGTTCCAGCGGGCCAAGGACGAGATCGACGACGAGGCGACACAGGCCGAGCCGCCGGCCGAAGACTGACGCAGCCAAGGGCGGCAACCGCCGGCGCCAGCCCGGCCACCTCCCCCGATTCTGCCCAGGAGCTCCTCTGAGGCATTTGCGATGTCCCCTGCTGCGATCACAAATTGTAGCCGAGGTCCATGACCTCGGCCCTTCTCCGGCCTCATGGAGGTCGGCTACAGTCACGCCAGCTTGATCACACTGGACATGGCAAATGCCTCCCTCTCCTTGCCGCTTGACGCAGAAGAATGAGGGGAGTATATTACGCCTTGTTAGTGCGGTATTATTCCCGAAGGGGTGCCGGGGCCGCAGGACGCCGGCAGGCTGGCAGACATGGCGACCACGGGCGTTTGGATTGTCGGGGCATCCGGGTCGGTCGCGACGACGGCCATGGCCGGCGCCGTGGCCCTGGCCGAGGGCAAGGCGGAGCCGACCGGGCTGGTGACCGCCCTGCCGCAGTTCGGGCACGTGCCCTTCTGCGCGTTCGACGAGCTGGTGTTCGGCGGACACGAGGTGCGCGAACCGGACCTCGTGGGCGAGCTCGAGTCGCTGCACCGGGCGTCGGGTCTGCTTTCGCCCGAGCTGATCGAACTGGCCCGGGGGCCGCTGACCGGCGTGGCGGGCCGGGTCCGGCCGGGGACCGCCGTCGGATGCGGCAAGCCGGTCGAGACGATGGCGACCCTCCCCCTGATCGATGAGAAGCGGCCGGCGGACATCGTCCGCCGCATCCGGGAGGACCTGGACCAGTTCGCCGAGCAGGCCGGCGCCGACCGCCTGGTCGTGGTCAACCTGCAGAGCACCGAGCCGCCGTTCCCCGAACATCCCTGCCACCAGTCGCTCGACGCACTGCGCGAGGCGCTCGGCCACGCGGGCGGCACGCCGCTTCCCGCCAGCTCGCTCTACTGCATGGCCGCGCTGGAGGCCGGCGCGGCGTTCATCAATTTCACGCCGAGCCGCGGGCCGGACGTCCCCGCCCTGCTCGAACTCGCGGAGGAGACCGGCGGGCTGGTCACCGGCTCCGACGGGAAGACGGGCGAGACGCTGTGCAAGTCGGTCCTCGCCCCGCTGTTCGCCATGCGGAACCTGAAAATCCTGAGTTGGGTCGGACACAACATCTTCGGCAACCGCGACGCGCTCGTCCTGGACGATCCCGAGAACAAGGCGAGCAAGGTGAAGAGCAAGGATCACCTGATCCGTCAGATCGTCGGCTACTCGCCGGACACCCTGGTGACGATCGAGAACATCCCGTCGCTGGGCGACTGGAAGACGGCCTGGGATCACATCCATTTCGAGGGGTTCCTGGGCACGAAGATGACGATGCAGTTCACCTGGCAGGGCTGCGATTCGCTGCTCGCGGCCCCGCTCGTCCTGGACCTCGTCCGCCTCGCCGTCCTCGCCATCGAGCGGGGCGACCGGGGCGTGATGACCCAGACCGCGTGCTTCTTCAAGAGCCCGCTCGGCGTCGACGAGCAGGACATGTTCAAGCAGTTCGCCATGCTCTCCGACTACCTCTCGGCCTGACCGCCGGCCAAAGGAGGCCACCATGATCATCGTCGAGCCGCACATCCACATGCTCTCCCGCACCACCGACGACTACCAGGCCATGTACGCCGCTGGCATCCGCTGCTGCGTCGAGCCCGCCTTCTGGCTCGGAACCCCGCGCCACTATCCCGGCACGTTCTACGA
>JAWODX010000528.1:0-4302 GCA_046483085.1 Planctomycetota bacterium | reverse complement strand
AACGCCGCCTGTCCGCATGACACTCCGAACTCAGGCATCGGCCAGCTTGTATGCTCGAACGTCAGTCCGACGAGGTGGAGGTTGCGAACCGGCTCGCCGCCGCGGCCCTTCACCTCAAGCAGTCGTTCGAGCCGGGGTGCGACGATCTCGGTTTTGTTGAGCTTCTCGCCTTTCTTCGCGAGGTACGTCAGCCGGCCGGTCCGCGTGTCGAGGTACCACTCGCCGGGCGCGTCGAGCATCTCGGCGGCGCCCTCGACGAGGTACCGCGGGTGCCGCTCGAAGCCCGTGAACGTGAATCTGCGGTGCCGCGTGCCGACCTCGGCGATGAGCGTGACGCGGCGTGTCTGCGGGTCCATCGACTTGAACGTGATGCGCGACGTGGCCCAGTCGTGGAGGAGGCCGAGCTCGGCGTCGCCGGGCATCTTCAGCGCGGGAATGTCGCCCTCGCGGTAGAAGAAGCTCGTGCGGTTGTCTGGCCCGGGCTTGACGACCCGGAAGAAGCCCCGGTTGGGTGAACGGGCGCGGGTGGCGCGCCGGCCGTTCACGAACAACCCCCGGAACGACCATTTCCCGGCCTTGACTTCCGGGAGGTCGGCCATCCAAACACCTTCCTCTTCCTGCCGCCACCCGGTGATCCGGGTGCCGCCGGTGAACACCGGTCGTTCCTTTCCGTACGCCGCGTAGGTGACCGAGTGCTTCTCGGTGCCGCCGTCCTCCGGCCCGAAGGTGAGCGGCTTCTCAAGTTCATACGTCCCGCCGCGAAGGAGGACGAACACGTCCTTCTTCAGCCCGCCCCTCTTCAACTCACGGACGGCGTTCCGGGCGCGGACGACGGTTCCGAACGGTTTCTTGATGGTGCCCGGGCCCTCGTCGTCGCCGCCCGGGGCGACATAGAAATCCGCCTTCATTCCTCCGTCTCCTGCTTCGGCCGGGAGGGACACGCAGGCGGCGACAATCATCAGGAGATAGAGCCAGCCAGGGCGAAGCAGGCAGGCAAGTCGCTCGTCCGGTGCGCTCATCATGTCGGTCCCGGATGCAAGATCATTCCTCGGCCTCTGGTGATTCGAACGTGTGCGACAGGTCGCCGACCGTGACGATGTACGCGTCGCCCTTCTTCTCGACCGAGCAGTCGGGCATCCGGTCGGTGTCGGTCGTCGTCGGGTAGAGCACGTGCAGATAGACGCACTGGGCGGTCGGGTCGGGGGGGACAACTTCGAGCCGGGCGTGTCCGACCATCTGCCGGCGGTCGTCGCGGAACCAGTTGGCGGGGAACGTGCGCAGCCGCCGCTTCTTCTCTTTCCACTTCCGGTACGGGTACGTGTAGGCGAGCTTGGCCGGCTTGCCCTTCCGCTCGCCGTCGATCACGCCGGTGTCCACCATCGCGACCTTCTCGGGCAGCAGCGTTTTGCAGAAGAGCCGGGCGCCGCGGTTGTCGACGATCGTCAGCCGCTTCTCCGCGTCGATCCTGACCGGGTCCATCGCCTGCAGCAGCCACTTGGTCCTGGTGTCGGCGCCCGGCTTGACGCGGTCGAGCACGACGACGTACTTGTAGCCGAGGAAGAGCATCTCGCGCAGCCAGGTCGAGCCGCTCGGATACGTCGAGCCGGAGAGGTCGCCGAGTGCGTAGGCGGCGTCCTCGGTCACCTGGTGCTTGAGCAGTCGTCCGGCGTAGGGCCGCCGCACCTTCTTCTTGCGCCAGGCCTGCCAGTCGCTCCAGGAGGTGTGGCCGTCGGCATCGGGCATTCCCCGCTGCCAGCCCAGGGTCTTCGGGTGGTCGAATATGACGCAGTTGGCTCTGTAGGGCAGCTTGTAGAAGTGATGGAACTGGCCCTTGTAGCCGCCGCGGTAGGCGCCGCTCTTGATGGCGAGCGGGCGCCGCTTGAAGATCGTGAACTTGCCGGTGTCCCACGTGCCGTGATGGTCGACGTTCTCGCCGCTCTTGAACGTGACGACCGTGCCGTCCGGTTCCCAGGACGAGCGCCAGAAGACGTAGGCGTGGAGCTTCGGGCTGAAGACCTGGCAGCGGGGCAGGCCGGAGAGCGGCTTCGCCTCCTGCTCGGGGTTGTTGTAGAGGAAGAACCAGAGGATGCGGCTCTTGTAGTACGAGCCGTCGATGCCGTACCGCTTGTGGATGTTGATCACGTGCTGGCGGCCGTAGGGGTTGTTGTACATCCAGGCAATGGCGGCGACCTGCGTGGCGTGCTCGTACCGGTCGGTGTGATTGTGGCTCCAGACGTCGCCCTCTTTCCAGAACTGGCCGCCGGGGTAGGTCGCGTAGATCTGGAAGAGCATCTGGCGTTCGAGCCAGTTGCCCTGGTTCTCCTTGATCCAGGCGGCGGCGTCCCAGTCGGTCGCGCTCCGCCACATCATCGCCGTGTTGGCCAGGTCGATGAACTGGTGGACGAGGCCGTAGGTCGCGCCGCCGGTCGCGCCGTCCTCCGCCTGGCGGATGGTGCCCATGTTCTCTTTCAGGTATTTCCGGGCGTGTGCGATGTAGCCGGCGGCCTTGTCGCTGTCGCCGTACAATGTCAGGCCGACCGCGGTCAGCCCGGTGAGCGCACCGCTGTTGCGCGAGTAGAAGGGCACCACGCCGGGCGAGAGGTAGCGCCTGTAGTAATCGCCCCACCACTCGAAATACTCGATGGCTCCTTTCCGCGTCGCCGGGTCCTTCAGGTCCGGGTGATCGCGGAGCCAATCGTAGATGCAGGCCCGCTGGGTCACGTCGATGCCGGTGTAGCTGGGCGAGCCCTTCGGCCGCTTCTCCGGCTTCTTCAGCCCCTTGATCCATTGGACCGCGTTTTGGCCCGCCTCCTCGTCGTCGAGAATCCGGTAGCGGAGCGCCCCCATCATCCCCTTCTTGCCCAGCCGGCCGAGATGTTTGTGGTACTCGGGGCGCCCGAGCCAGCTCTTCAGTTTCTCGACCGAGGGCCCCTGCCACGCCTTCGCCCGGAGGATCAGCCGGGGCCGCTCGGCGCGCACGGCCGGGATGTCGCCGGCAAACGTCACTCCCAGCGCCCCAAGGACCAATGCAGGAACGAACGCGACCGTTATGGACCTCATCCTTGTCTCCTTTCTTTTGCCGAAGCCATCGGTGGGGGCATCCTATTTCTCCACTGCGTTCGTCACGCGGGCGGCCATTGCGTAGAGCTCGTGCTGCCGCTGGGTGAACCCGGCGTCGAAGAACCAGGGGGTGCCGCGGTGGCAATGGGCCATCAGCCAGGTGCGATAGGTGACGACGTCCTGGGCCTCTTTCGCCAGCTCGTCGCCCAGGTTCGCGCGGAGCTTCTCATCGAGCAGCACCTTCTCCAGGAGGATGCGCGCCTCGCAGTTCTGGACGCCCTCGCGCATCGCCTCGAAGTGGACGGAGGGGACGGCGCCCTTCGGCGACCAGCCGAGGAACGAGGTCCGGACGACGAGCTGCGCCCACGGGCTATAGTCGGGGTAACGGTGGACGATCGTCGCGCCGGCGCTGTGGCGCCGATCCTTGACGACCTTTTCGCCGCGCTTGAACACGTTCCAGAAATCGGCGCCGAACCGCCCCATTCCCCGCTGCTCGCCCGCGATGTTCCACTCGGGCATCGTCCGGTAGACGTAGAGCGGGATGTGGTCGCGCCGGAGGTCCCGGGCGAACTGGCAGTAGCGGGTCGTCCGGCGCCAGCCATATTTCCGCCGTCCATATCGGGGATTGCCCGGACCGCGGGCGTTCCACACGGTCGTCAGATAGCCGATCGGCACCCGCTTCTTGCCGTCCACTCGGATGGCCCCCACCGCCCCGTGGCTCTGATCGACCCACCGGATACCGGGCAGGATGTCGTCGAAGAACTTCGCGGCCCTGGGGGGTGCGATCGACCAGTCGGCCATGATGCCGATCATCAGCGCGTCGGCCCAGCCGCGCTTCGCGATGTGGTCCCGGACGGAGCGCAGGATCGGCGTCCAATACGTCTTGCCGTCCGCCGTACAGAACCGGGGGACCGCGACCTCCTTGACCTTTCCGGTCTTCGGATCGAGCTCGGTGACGAGCGGTTTCATCTTCGACTTGTTCTTTTGGCGCCGCGAGAGGCAGGTGTATCGCTCCCAGAGGTACAGGATAATGCACTGCGGCTCGCCCTGATACTTCTCGGCGAGGTCGAGGTACCGGTCGACGAGCCGGAAGTCCGGCCTGTGCCCGCCGCCGGGCTGCTTGACGTAACGCAGGATCGACTCGCTGTTCCCGAAGTGCGTCCGGGTGATCAGCGGCAGGTACACCGTGTCGTTGCCGATCTGGCCGAGCAGCTCAAACGAGGTCTCCATCCACTTCCAGTG
>JAWODX010000521.1:0-2604 GCA_046483085.1 Planctomycetota bacterium | reverse complement strand
AGGCCCAGCCGTCGAGCACGCGCTTCAGGTAGAGCTCGCGGGTGCCGAGCTGGTACCGGTCGGCGAATCGGGCGCGGGGCCAGACGACGATCAGTGACCGGCCGTTGTATGCGGCCGCCGGCCGGCCGCTCGGCCACGTCCCCTCGTGGGAGCCCTTGAACCCGCCGGGCATGCCCATCGGCCAGCCGGCGTGGTTGCGCCAGCGGGCGCAATCGACGACGTTGCGGACCTTGCGATCGGCCTGGTTCCTCGCCAGATCGTACCAACTGTGGCTGGTCGCCGCGAACTCGGGCGACTCGCCGCCGGGGGTGATGCTGACGCCGACGACGGCGCCGTTCCCGCCCCAGCCCCAGGGGTCCGGCCACGACGAGGTATTGAAGAACCCGAACGACCTGCCGCCGGCGCTGGCCGCGTCGCCCGGGGTGCTCCGCCTCTCGTTCCAGAGCCTCTTCTTGCCGACGACCACGCGCCCGTCGGCGCCGACCAGGCAGCCGCTGTCGCCGAGATAGACGAAGTAGTTCGTGCCGCTGAACGTGACGGCGGGCGAGGCGCCCGGCACGAGCGCGCGGCCGGCGCCGTCCGCCGGCGCGGTCTTCCCGGCGGGGATGCGCGCCCCGTACACCTCCGCCTGTTTGCCGGCGCGATGATCCTGCCAGACGACGAAGAACGTGTCCACCCCGTTCGAGGTGGCGTCGGCGCGGTGCTGCGACCGGCCCGCGGCGGAGAGGGCGAAGCCGTCGCGGGCCTTGACCTTGCCGTCGGGGTCGATCAGGTTGGCGTACAGGTCGTAGTCCTTGCCATTGCGGAGGTCGGACCAGGCGACGAGGAACGTGCCGGCGCAGAAGGCGACGGTCGGCTCGGTCTGTACGGCGCGGTGCGTGCAGATTTCGATGGGCTTCTTGTCGAGCGGCTGCCCGGAGCGGTCGAGCCGCAGGCCGAGGATGTCGCTCCGGCCGCCCAGCCCGTGGTAGCCGTCCTGCCAGACGATGAGGAAGCCGCCGCCGCCATAGGCGACGTCGGCGCCGCGCTGGCAGGCGCTGTCGCCGCGCGGCAGTGCGCGGGCGTCGCTCATCCGGAGGCGTGGCGCGATCGGCTTGAGTTGCGCGCCCGCGCCCCGCCCCGGTGCGAAGGCCGAAAGGAGCGCGATGCCGAACAGGCCGAGGATCTTCGGGCGCGTGGTCGTCATTTCGCCCCCTTCTTGCTGATGACGCGGATGCCGCCGAACCCCGAGACGTAGATGTTGCCGTCGGGGTCGACGCCCGCCAGCCCGCCGCCCGCCGCGTTGGTCAGCGGGCCGGTCGGGCGGCCGTTGTGCAGGGCGAACGTCGTGACCATGCCCTCGCGGATCCACCGGATGCGTCGCCCCTCGTCGGCGGTCGTGACGAGCACCGCGTCGTGCTCCCGGTTGTAGAGGACGGAGCACGGGCCGCCGCCGCCGTGGAATCGCGCTTCGAGCGCCGGGCCGTCGCGCGGCCGCGACCGTTTGGCGCCGGCAGGCGACCCGGCGTGCGTGGTCACGACCTTCTTCCGGAGGTCGACCTTTCGGATCGCCATGTTCCAGCGGTCGGCGACGTACAGGTTGCCCTTTCCGTCGTAGGCCAGCGCATTGTCGCCGGCCATGGCGCGGCGGAAGCCTGCCTGCTTCAGCGGCCCGTCCTTTCGGCCGGTGCCCGCGTTCAGCGTGGTCACCCGTGCGTCGGCGATCCGCCTCAGCCAGTCGCCGCTGAGCACGTAGACGACGCCTTTCTCATCGACGGCGATGCTGTCGAACGGTGCGGAGAAGAGCGCGGAGCGGGCGGGGCCGTCCCGGTGGCCCTTCCTGCCGGGGACGCCGGCGAGGGTGGTGGTGTGCCAGCGGCCGTTCCGGCGTTCAAGCTTCCGCACGAGGTAGTTGGCGCGGTCGACGACATAGAGTGCACCGTCGCAGATGTCGATGTCCATCGCGTCGGCGAAGGTGGCCCGCTCGGGCGGCCCGTCGGTGGCGCCCTTGACGCCGGGCGTGCCGGCGATGATGCGGACCGGCCCGGCCTTCGGGACGCGTGCGATGAACGTGCCGCAGGCGGCGTATGCGGTGCCGTCCCGATCGAAGGCGAGCTTGCCGGAGAGGCCGCAGTCGGCCCGCGGCCCCTGGACGAATCCGGCGGTCGCCGGCCCGCCGCACCACCAGTCGGCTCGCCACTCGCCGGCCGTCGGCGTGCGGATCACGCCGCTGCCACGCGCCAGGGCGACGGCGGGACACTGCAGCGCGAGGATGAGTCCTGCCAGCACGAGTACGAGTATGCGGCGACGCTCGATCATCGCAGGTCTCCTGGACCGGCCCGGCGCTCCGGCGCCGGGGCTCGTCTTCACCTGACCTTTTCGGTTTTGCAGAACCGGACGTACTTGTGGTGGTAGTTGTGGAACCAGGGGGTCGCGCTTCCCGGGACCATTCGGGGGATGCGCGATTCCATGATGCCGCCGCCGGGGAGCGTGTTCGACAGGAACATCCGCAGCACGACCGGGTTGTTGACGAGGGCCTCGCCGTCGACGTCGAGGAGCTTGACCCGGTTGGGCTTCTCGATCGGCATCCGTTCGACCATGCCCCTCTCCTCGAACCGCTCGATC
>JAWODX010000502.1:0-12906 GCA_046483085.1 Planctomycetota bacterium | reverse complement strand
CCGTAGACCCGGTCGCCGACGATGTGCATCGAATGCATCGGCTGCGGCGACTCGGCGTCCTTCGGGTCCGTGTGCCACAGGACCTCGCCCGTCTTCGCCGACAGCATGTAGAGGGCCTTGACGTCGTAGTCTTCCTTGAGGACGGCGAGGTACTCCTCGCTCAGGGCGAACCGCAGCGCCGGCCGGCGGCTCAGGTCGTTGTTGTCGATCAGCCGCTTCCAGAGGATCGCCAGCCGCTCGACGTCGACCATGATGTAGTACCAGGTGTCGGTGAGGGCGAGCAGTCGCCCGGCCCGGGCGCGCGGCAGCGCCGCCGGGCCGTGCTCGAGCAGCGGGTGCTTGGTGTACAGGGAGAGGTCGGGCAGGTCGAGCCGGCCGATCAGCTTGCCCGTGGCGCGGAACCGCGCGGTCACGTTGACCGGGTTCTTCCGCACGCTGACCAGGCGGTCGCCCACGAAGTACGAGGGGGCGTACAGGTCGCCGAGCTCCTGGACCTGCCAGGCGACCTCGCCCGCCTTGCTCGTGGCGGGGATGCGGAGCGCGATCGTCTCGGTCGACCCGCAGAGTACGAGCAGATCGCCGCTCATCGCCGAGTGCTTGATCTCGAAGTCGAACGGGACGCGGTAGCGCCAGGCGAGCTCGGCCGTCTTCACGTCGAAGGCGAGCACGTCGTACAGGCCGTGCACGACGACCAGGTCGCCGAGGACGTAGGCGTGGAAGAAGCCGGGCTCCTGGCCGGTGCCTTTCAGCCGGATGCGTTCTTTCCGCCACAGCTCCTCGCCGGTCGCCAGGTCGAAACAGGCGAGGATGAACTTGTTGTCCAGCCGCTTGCGCACCCGCCCGCCGAGGAACAGCCGGTCGCGATGGGCCGACCGGTCGTCGCGCCGTTCGAGCACCAGCCAGTTGACCCCTTCCTCCTCGGCCAGGTCGACCGAGCGCGGCGTCTGGGGGATCGTCACGGGCCGGATCTGGCGGGCCGACGGCGGTGCGAGGACGTCGGCCCGGTGGGCCTCGGGCACGTCGAGCCGGCAGACGCGGGCCACGTCGGCCAGCCGCCACATCAGGCGCTTCCGCTCGCCGGCCGGCTTCTCCCTTGCCGCCTCGAACAGCCGGTCGAGCACCGTCTGCGCCGGCCCCGTGCCCGGGAACTCCCACAGGCGGTAGAGCTGTTCCTCGGGAGGTCGGCCGACGAGCTCTTTGCGCGCCAGGCGGTCGTACGCGCCGGCGAACTCCTGGTCCCGCTGCAGCCGGGCGAGCTTCCGCGCGGCCAGCTCGCCTGCCCGCACCGTCAGGTCCTTCGGCAGCGGCGAGACCGTGCTGAGATAGAGCGGCAGCCCGCGCCGGGTCAGCGTCAGGGCGCGGGCGAACTCGTCGCCGTACACCGGATTGCCCGCGTACTCCGATATCCCGTCCAGGACGTCGTGCGCCGTCTTCATCAGGTTGTCGGGCTGGGAGACGGCGGCGGACGCGATCGGGTATTCGTGGTGGCCGTAGGTCGAGATGATGCTGCGCAGGCAGCGGGCCGCGTTCTCGGAGTCGCCCCGCCGCTCGTACGCCTCCGACAGCGCGAGCAGGGTCTCGATCTCGTCGGCCAGGGTCCCCGCCGTCCGGGCCATGCCCAGCGCGTTCGCCAGCTCGGCGCCCCTGTCCCGGGCGCGGATGGCGCTGCGGCAGAGCCGCTTGTGGACCTTGTAGAGCTGCTGGTTGATGAGCGACCGGAAGTCGAGGTCCTCGGACGAGATGGTCCGGAGGCAGCGCTTGAGCAGGTCGGCGGCCTCGGCATGCCGGCTGCGGCCCACGGCGAGTTCGGCCCGGGCGAAGTCGGCCGCCGTGTCCCGCTTGCCCGTCAGCGCGGCCCGCACCACCGAGCGGTCGTACATCATCTCGACGTCCTGCGGACCGAACCGCAGCTCGACGGGCGCGCCGTACCGCCGGGCGGTGACCCGGATGAACGGCTTGAACGGCCCGTGCTTGTTTTCGGGCATCGGGCCCTCGATGATCTCTTTCATCACGCGGATACGGTGTTTGGCGCGCTTGTCCTTGTGCGGGAGCTCCTCGTGGGCCTTCAGATCGTTCGGGGCCGACTCACGCCCGCCGCCGTGCATCACCGCGGCGCAGTGGGCGAGCAGTTCGCCCGTGTAGTAGCGCCGATAGTGCGTCAGTTTCTGTTGCTTCAGGTCGAGCTCCGAGAGGAAGTAGACGACCATCCCCCGCCGGTACCAGACGCTGACGTCGCAGTAAGGCGTGACGAAGAGCTTGTCGTCGCGGGTGAGGACGGGGCGTGCCGGGGTGTTCGTCCATCGCTTGTTCACCTCGCACCAGGCGGGCGAGCTGTAGATGTAGTGGCTCAGGACGGGGGTGTCGATCGGCTTCATCAGGTCCTTGAGCCGCCAGACCGTCTGGCCGGTCTTCGGGTCGAGGGCGTGGACGGCGTGGGTGCTGCCGCCGCCGGTGTGGAACATGTCGCCGCTTCGGCCGCGGCCGCTGTAGACGAAAACGAGCTCGCCGGTCGACATGGGTCCGACGAAGTAGCCCTCGCGCCGGGACGGCTTCGGGAAGCTCCAGTCGACCGCGCCGGTCCGCCGGTCCAGGCAGAGGAAGAACGGGCTGTCGACGGGGGGGACGTAGAGCCGCTCGCCCACGATCAGCGGCCGCTGGTTGTACCATACCTGGCGGTACCCCTTCCACTCGCGCGTGGCGTCGTGGATGCGCGGATAGTACTGGTATCGCATGAGCCACTTGACGCGGCCGGAGAGCGCCTCGACGGCGGCGATCGCCCCGGCGTTCGTGCAGTAGTAGACCGTGCCCTGGTGATAGAGCGGGGGCGAGGTGAACGACCGGATGCGGTTGCGGCGGCGGACCGCGAACCCGGCGGCGAACTTGCCCGGGGCCAGGCGGCAGAGCCCGCGCCGCCAGCGGATGCGACCGCTCGTGCTGTCGAACGCGATCACGCCGTACTCGGTGTCCGTGTGCGATTCGCCCTCGATGTTGTCGAGCACGTACCCCACGTACACGGTCCGCGGGCCGCCGGCCGGCGCGGTCTCGAACCGCATGCGGGACTCCTCGACCGTCGAGGCGACCATCGGGCCGTACGCCCATCGGAGCTGGCCGCTCACCTCGTCGAGCGCGACCAGCGACGGCCCACCCTTCGAGACGGCCGTGAACACCAGCCCGTCCTGCACGAGGACGTCCTCTCGCGGGTACTGCCGCTCGCGGCCGTTCTGCCAGACGGCGCGGCCGCCCAGGTCGAACTTCCAGCGAAGCTCACCGTTCAGGATCGAGTGGCAGTAGACGATGTTCTTGTGCCGGTAGATCACGCTGTTCGTGGTCACCGCCGGCTGCGAATAGACGAACCGGTCGCGCCGCGAGCCGGGGAGCCGGAACGACCAGACCGGCTCCTTCAGGGCCAGCGGGTCGGTGGTCGGCGGGAGGAGGGTGTAGTCGTTCGCCGTGGCGTGGGGCGGGCTGATCTTCTGGGAGCGGAACGGCTCCGTCTCGGGCCGCGCGTTCGCCAGGACCTGCCGAAGCTGCTCGAGCTGGCTGCCGGTCAGGGCGCTCTCCAGTTCGGGGTCCGGCGGCGTCGCCTCGCGGCCCAGCATCTTCCGGGCGAGGGCCGTCTTCAGGCCGAGCTCGGGGGTGCGCAGCTCGGGGGCGGGGAAGTAGTCGCGGACCGTGCTGAACCGCTCGAGGGCGGCCAGGTAGTGGCCGGTGTCGAGCGACGCGTTCCCCAGCTCGATGATCGCCCGCCCGCCGTACGACGTGGCGAGCATAGTGTCGACGATCTCCGACAGGCCGATGAGCGAGTTCTTGCGCCGGGCCGACTCGAATGTCTCCTTCGCACCCGGGTCGTGCAGCGTGCGGTAATGCTCCAGGTGCTGCCGCGGGAAGTTGAGCAGCCGACGCTGCGCGTACTGGGAGACCGGCACGAATACCCCGTACCCCGACACCCGGTACAGCTTGTCCGGATAGCGGGTGATCAGCCTGTGGTAGATCTGCAGCGCCTGGCGGTACAGCCCCTTCTGTTCCTTCTCGACGCCGGCCTCCACCAGCGCGTTCGCCCGCGCGTCCTCCGGGATCTGGTTCAGCGTGAAGAACGATCGCTCGGAGGAGAGGCGCATCTCCTTCTTCGACGCCCGCCACCGGCCGAACACCCGTCCCTTCCACACGTCGTCCAGGAAGTCCGGCCGGTAGTTCCGGTACCGGTCCTTGAACGGGTCCTTCGGCCGCTCGTCCTTCTTCGGCGTCTCCGGCGGCTCCGCGGCCGCCGCCCACCCGGAGCAGGCCAGGACCGAAAACAGTACCAGCAACCCCGGACACAGCGGGCGAGTTCGACGGCTCATCCTGGATATCCCTGTCATCAATCGGTGGCAGTTGACGGTGGCCGAGCGGCACGCGGCCCCGCGCAGCCCCGAACGAGCAGGAGGCCGGTCGACAGGGCTGTAGGCGCAGTACCGCGAGTGGGCGCGGCCCTCTCTGTCGCATGCCGCGGCCGGGAAGATTTGCCTCATTATAGCGGAATTCCCCGAAAGGCCAAGCACCGCGCCGCCGCACCGCGCCCCCGGGCCTTGCAGGCTTGCACCGCGCCAGGGGGGCTGATAGAATCAACAGGTTATCTGTTGGTCCGCGGTCTCGACGAAGAACGTCGCCGCAGACACGGCCGATCCCGATCAAAGGCGGTTCCCGTGAAATGCATCGCCGTCCTCGGATCCACCGGCTCCATCGGGACCCGCACGCTCGACGTGGCGGAGCACCTGGGCGACCGGGTGCGGATCGTCGCGCTGGCCGCCCGCTCGAACTGGCCGCTGCTGGCCCGACAGGCGAGGCGGTTCGAGCCGCAACTGGTGTCCCTCGCCGACAGCTCCCACCTCGCGGCACTGCGTGCGGAGCTCGAGGGGACGGGCATTCGGGTGGAAGGCGGCGACGAGGGCCTGGTCGCGGCGGCGTCGGTCGACAGCGCCGACCTCGTCGTGGTCGCGGTCGTCGGGGCGGCCGGCCTGCCGGCATCGATCGCCGCGCTGGAATCGGGCAGGACGCTGGCCCTGGCCAACAAGGAATCGCTGGTGATGGCGGGCGAACACCTGACCGGGCTGGCGGCCGAGCAGGGGGCCGAGATCATCCCCATCGACAGCGAGCACAGCGCCATCTACCAGTGTCTCCGGGCGGGCAAGCCGGACGAAGTCGCCCGCGTGATCCTCACCGCGTCGGGCGGGCCGTTCCGCGGGTTCAGCCGCCACGCCCTCCGCACCGTCACCCCCGAGATGGCCCTCCGACACCCCACCTGGCAGATGGGCGCGAAGGTGACCGTCGATTCGGCCACGTTGACCAACAAGGCGCTGGAGATCATCGAGGCCCGGTGGCTGTTCCACGTGCCCGCCAACCGGATCGACGTGCTGGTCCATCCGCAGTCCATCGTCCATTCCATGGTCGAGTTCCGGGACGGTTCCGTGGTCGCCCAGCTCGGCGCGCCCGACATGCGCGGGCCGATCCAGTATGCCCTGACGTACCCCGACCGGCTGGCGGCGCGGTCGCATCGACTGCGGCTCGGCCAGCTCGAACAGCTCACGTTCGAAGCGCCCGACACCGAACGGTTCCCGGGCGTGCTGCTCGGCTGGCGGGCGGCGTCGGAGGGCGGGACGTCGGGCGCAGTCCTCAACGCTGCCAACGAGGTCGCCGTGAACCTCTTCCTCAACCGGCAGATCGGTTTTACCGACATTACCCCCATTGCCCAACGGACGATGGACGCCCACGAGCCGGTCCGGCCGGCCCGGCTCGACGACGTGCTGGAGGCCGACCGGTGGGCCCGGGACCGGGCGCGGGCGGAGGCAACAGGAGAGTAAATGACTGAGCAGATCGGATATTGGGTCCTCGTCGTCCTCGGCTTCGGCTTTCTCATCTTCGTCCACGAACTCGGCCATTTCATCGCGGCGAAACTCATGGGCATCCGCGTCATCCGCTTCGCCTTCGGGTTCGGCCCGCGCCTGTTCGGCACGAACAAGTACGCGGACGCCGAGGAGGAGGAGAAGCGGGTGGAAAAGACGGACTACTGCGTCCGGCTCATCCCGTGCGGCGGCTACGTCAAGATGGCCGGCGGCGAGATCGCGGAGAGCGAGGAGGCGACGGGCGCCGAGGACGAATTCCCGTCCAAGACACCCGGCCAGCGGGCCTTTGTGGTCATCGCCGGCCCGGCCATGAGCATCCTCTCCGCCATCCCGCTCCTCGCCTTTGTCTTCCTCTCCGGCATGGAGCGGCCCGGCTCGCGCGTCAACCACGTCAAGCCCGGCGCCCCCGCCTGGGGCACCCGGATGAGACGCGGCGACCTGATCACCGGGATCAAGAAGCAGGGCGAGAAACGCTTCCAGCGGATCTGGCTCTGGCGCCAGGTGCAGATGAACTCGATCATCCAGGACGAGGTCGGCGACATCGTGCTCCGCATCGAGCGCGACGGCCGGCAGATGACCCTCGACCTGACCACGGACGAGGAAGGGCACATCGGGATCGTCCCGGGCATCGTGGGGAAGGGCCGCGGGTTCATCACGACCGCCGCCGGATACCGTCCCGACGACAGCCCCGCCAACGACGCCGGCATCGTCCCCGGCGCCCGGATCCTCCGCATCGCAGACACGAACGTCCACACGTGGTGGGACTTCGAGCGAACCGTCTTCCGCCACCCGGGCCAGACCGTCCCCGTCCAGTTCGAGACGCCGGACGGCGAGCGGAAGACGTCGGACCTCGCCATCGGCGAGCAGACGTACTGGAGCCTGGGCATCGTCGCCAGCCGGCCGAACCGCATCGGGATGGTGCGGCCGGACTTCCCCGCCGAGCAGGCCGGCCTCCAGCCCGGCGACCGCATCCTCCAGGTCGACGGCCGCCCGGTCCGCAACTGGCCCGAGCTCGCCCAGCAGGTGGTCAACGCCGCGCCCGGCGAGGTCGCCCTCACCGTGCGCCAAAACGGGACGGAGGGCGAAGACGCCGAAACCGTTCGCGTCACACTCGAAGAGGGTGCGGAGATCGGCGACGTGCTGGGGATCGCACGCGAGGAGCATCCGGTGGTCGAAGGCTTCCTCGAAGGCGCGCCGGCCGAGGCGGTCATCGAAGTCGGTTCGACGCTCGTCAAGTGGCGGCCCGTCAAGGATGGCGAGCCCCGCGACTTCAAGCGGTGGCCCGACCCCGTCCACCTCATCCCGCTCGAGGACTACGAGGAGGACAAGGCCCCCGGCCGGTACGAGGTCACCGTCGAGCTCGACGGGCAGACGACCGCCGTGGCCGTCGCCCCCGTCAAGGCGACGCGCGGGCAGCTCGAGCTCGACCCCCGGCTCCACATGACCCGGACGGTCGAGCCCGGCCGCCCGATCGCCGCCGTCAAGCAGGCCGTGATCGAGACCGGCCAGTGGATCAGCCTCGCCGCCCGCTCGCTCTACATGCTCGTCACCGCGCAGCTCTCGATGGACATGCTGGCCGGGCCGGTGATGATCGTCACCGCCACCCGCTACCGCGCCGAGGCCGGCTTCATGATGTTCGTCGAGTTCCTCGTCATGGTCACCGTCTCGCTCGGCATCATCAACCTCGTCCCCTTCCCCATCCTGGACGGCGGCCACGTCCTGTTCCTCCTCATCGAAAAGATCCGCGGGAGACCCCTGCCCGAACGAGTCATGGGCTTCCTCATGTACGCCGGGATGGTGGCCCTCCTGGCCCTCATGGTCTTCGTCACCGTGAACGACATTGTGACGCTCGGGGGCATCTAGCACCGGCTCCGCAGTGGCGACCGATGGAGCATGGCCAGCACGACGTGGTGGTGATCGGCGGCGGACACGCCGGCTGTGAGGCCGCGCTGGCCGCCGCCCGCATGGGCGCCCGCACGCTCCTCGTCACCATCCGCCGCGACAGCATCGGGCGCATGTCCTGCAACCCCGCCGTCGGCGGCCTGGCCAAGGGCCAGCTCGCCCGCGAGGTCGACGCCCTCGGCGGCCAGATCGCCCGGGCCACCGACCAGACCGGCATCCAGTTCAAGATGCTCAACCGGAAGAAGGGACCCGCCGTCCACTCGCCCCGCGCCCAGGTCGACCGCGTCCTGTACGAACGGACCATGCAGGGAACGATCGACCGGTGCCCGCACCTCGACATCGTCGAAGACACGGCCGCCGCCGTCCTCACCGACGACCGCGGCGCCGCCGGCGTGCTCGGAGAGAGCGGAGCCCGATATCCCGGCCCACGCGTCGTCGTCACCACCGGCACGTTCCTCCGCGGGCTCATCCACGTCGGGCCCGAGCAGACCCCGGCCGGCCGCATCAACGAGCCGCCCGCCGACCAACTCTCCCCATCGCTCGAATCCCTCGGCCTCGAACTCGGCCGGCTCAAGACCGGCACCCCGCCCCGGCTCGAACGATCCTCGCTCGACTACGACGCGATCCGCGAGCAGCACGGTGACCCCCACCCCCAGCCGTTCTCATTCGCGACCGAGACCCTCGACCGGCCCGACGTCCCCTGCTACCTCACCAGCACCACCGCCGAGACCCACGCGATCATCCGCGACAACCTCGACCGGGCGCCGCTCTACACCGGCCAAATCCGGAGCACCGGGCCGCGATACTGCCCGTCCGTCGAAACCAAGATCGTCCGCTTCCCCGAAAAGGACAGCCACCTCGTCTTCCTCGAACCGGAGGGCGTCGACTCGAACGTCATCTACTGCAACGGCCTGGCGACCAGCCTCCCCCCCGACGTCCAGGACCGAATGCTCCGATCCGTCCCCGGCCTCGAGCGCGCCCGCGTCCTCCGGCACGGCTACGCCATCGAATACGACTTCGTCCCGCCCACGCAGACGCGGCCGAGCCTCGAGAGCAAGCGGGTCGCCGGCCTCTTCCTCGCCGGCCAGATCAACGGCACCTCCGGCTACGAAGAGGCCGCCGGCCAGGGGATCATCGCCGGCATCAACGCCGTCAAGAGCCTCCGCGGCGAGGAGCCGCTCATCCTCAGCCGGGCCGAGGCCTACATCGGCGTGCTCATCGACGACCTCGTCACCGAGGGGACCGACGAGCCGTACCGCATGTTCACCTCGCGGGCCGAATACCGACTGCTGCTGCGGCAGGACAACGCCGACCGCCGGCTCATGCGATACGGCCACGCCTGTGGGCTCATCCCCGACGGGCAATACGATCGGCTCCGGCGCAAGGAGGACGAGATCGCCGCCGCCGAGGACTATCTCGCCGCGCACCGGCACGACGGCGCGACGCTGAAGCAGCTCCTCCGACGGACCGAAAATCACTTCGAGGACATCGAGCAGCTCGACCCCGGGCTCGACCGAATGGAGCTGAGCCGCGACGCGGCCGAACAGGTCGAGATCGAGACGAAATACGAGGGGTACATCCGGCGCCAGGGCGCCGACATCGAGCGGTTCCGCCGGCTGGAAGCCAGGCGCGTCCCCGCGCAGATCGACTACTCGAACATCACCGGGCTGACCCACGAGGCGCGGGAGAAGCTGTCGGCGATCCGCCCCGTCTCCATCGGCCAGGCCTCGCGCATCTCCGGCGTCTCGCCCGCCGACGTCAGCGTGCTCCTCGTCCACCTGTCAGGAGGCAGACGCGAATGACCAAGCGAATCCTCATCTGGGCGATCATCGTGTGCGCCGTCGCCGGCACGGCCTACCACATCATCTCCACGTACCTGCGGAGCGACGAAGAGAAGGTCCGCGACGCCATCGAGGACTGCGCCGGCGCCATCGAGACGGGCCGGCCCCACCGCGTCTACCTCGCGCTCCAGTTCAACCTCGACGAGGGCTACCGCCACCGCGGCGAGATGGTCCCCGTCGACAAGAGCGGCGCCATGCGATACCTCGGGTACCTGGTCCGGGAGTACCAGGACTTCGACGTGGACATCCGGCGGATCGACGTGACCATTGAGGGCGACCGCGCGACCGCGGACGTGTGGGGCCGGATCACCGCCGCGCCCAAGGACAATCCCGCCGAGCGCAGCGAGCTGCTCACCGCCGGCGGCCGCAACCACGCCCGCATCGAACTGCGCAAGGACGACGGCGACTGGAACATCGTCAGCTCCGAGCGACTCGAAGGCACCCTCGACGACATGCCGGCCGAGTGACCGCCCTTGCGCCGCCACGCCCACCGACCATAATGGCTGCCGACACGACTGGCGAGAGGACCATGACCGGGCCCCCGATCCCCCACGAAATGCGGGCGCTCGTCCTGGACGGCGTCGGGTTCGAACACCTCGGCGTGCGCCGCGTGCCCGTCCCCCGGCCCGCCCCGCGGCAACTGCTCGCCCGCGTCGACGCCGCCGGCATCTGCACCTCCCTGCTCAAACTGATCGACCAGGGCCCCGCACACAGCCTGGTGAACGGATGGGACATCGAGCGGTTCCCGCTCATCCTCGGCGACGAAGGGGCCGTCACGGTCGTTCAGGTCGGCGCCGAGCTCGCCGATCGATTCCAGCCCGGGCAGCGCTGCGTCGTCCAGCCCGCCGTCGACCACCCGCCGATCAACCACCGCGAGCGCTACAACAACGCCGGCGAGGGCATGGCGAAGGTCGCCGTCGGCTACACCCTGCCCGGGCACCTCGCCGAGTACATCCTGCTCACCGAAGAGGCCGTCGCGGCCGAGTGCGTCATTCCGCTGCCCGACGACCCGCTGCCCCACGCCCACGCCGCCATCGCCGAGCCGCTCTCCTGCTGCCTCTCGTCCCAGGACCACCACGTGCACCTGGCCAAGGCCGGGCCCGGCGAGCCGCGCCGCGCGCAAAAAGGCCTCAAGCGCGGCGGCGTCACCGTCATCATCGGCGCGGGCGCCATGGGGCGCATGCACGTGGACCTCGCGCTGTCGGCGGGGCCGCGGGCGCTCGTCGTGGCGAACCGGGGGCCGGAACGGCTCCGGCTGACCGAGAAGCTGTTCGCCGACCGCGCCCGGCGGCTCGGGGTCGAACTCGTCGCCGTCAGCCCGCGAGAAGACGACTTGCCCGCGCGGGTGAACGAGATCACGACCGGCCGGGGCGCCGACGACGTCGTCGTCGCCGTCGGCTCCCGCGAGGCGATCGAATCGGCCCAGGGGCTCTGCGGGCGCGGCGCCGTGCTCAACCTGTTCGGCGGCCTGAAGCGGGGCGAGGATGTCGTCGGCCTCGACACCGGGATCGTCCACTACCAGGAGATCAACGTGACCGGCTCCAGCGGTGGCTCGCCCTGGGACATCCGCCGGGCCCTCGAGCGGATGGCCGAGGGCGCAGTCGAGACCGCCGCGCACATCACCCGGATCGGCGACCTCGACCACGCCCAGACGTTCCTCCGCCAGGTGCGGGCCGGGGAGCTCGACGGAAAGGCCGTCGTCTATCCGCACCGCCCCGCCGCCGAGATCACCGCGGCCGACCGATGGACCGCGGACGACGAAGCGGCGTATCTGAGAGAATAGCCCGTGGCGCTGGACGGTGAATACACCTACGTCGGCTTCGGATGCGGGCCCATCCAGGCCGGCCTGTTCCTCTACGAAGCGTTCCGGTCCGGCCACTTCCGGCGGCTCGTCGTCGCGGAGATCGACCGATCGACTGTCGACGAGGTGCGAGCGGCGGGCGGCACCTACGCGGTGAACGTCGCCCACGCCGACCGCGTCGAGACGGCGCAGATCGGCCCGGTCGAGATCTTCGATCCGAACCACGACGCCGACCGCGCGGCGCTGACCGCCGCCGTGGCCGAGGCGCACGAGATCGGCACCGCTCTGCCGAGTGTCGGCTGCTACGCGTCCGACGCTCCGGGCTCGCCGCATCGTGTGCTGGCCAGGGGGCTGGCGCGGAGCGAGCGGCCGGCCGTCGTCTACGCCGCCGAGAACCGGAACGATGCCGCCGAATCCCTGCAGGCGCTCGTCGAGGCCGAGGCCGGCCCGCTCGGCCAGCGCGTCCAGTTCCTCGATACCGTCATCGGCAAGATGAGCGGCCGGCCGGGCGGGCCCGCGAAGCACGACCTCGCACCGCTCACCCCGGCGACCGACCGCGCGTTCCTCGTCGAATCGTTCAACCGCATCCTCATCGAGAAGATCCGCCTGCCGGGCTTCCGGCGCGGCATCGACGTCTTCGAAGAGAAGGACGATCTGCTCCCGTTCGAGGAGGCGAAGCTGTTCGGGCACAACGCGACACATGCCCTGGGCGGATACCTGGCGGGGCTCGTCGGGCTGGAACAGATGGCCGAGCTGACCGAGGTGCCCGGGATGATGCCCTTCCTTCGCCACGCGTTCCTCGACGAGTCCGGCGCGGCACTCGCCCGGAAGCACCGCGGCGCCGACCCTCTCTTCACCCCCGCCGGCTACCGCGAGTACGCCGACGACCTGCTCCGACGCATGACCAACCCGCTGCTGCTGGACTCCGTCGAGCGCGTCGTGCGCGACCCCGAGCGGAAGCTGGGCTGGAGCGACCGGCTGGTCGGCACGATGCGGCTCGCCCTGTCGCAGGGGATCGAGCCGGCCCGCTACGCCGCCGGCGCCGCCGCGGCGCTCGCGCACCTCGACCCGGGCTTCCTGCACGGCCGCGTCTCCGCCGACGCTCTCGCCGAGGCGCTCTGGGAGCAGGACGAGCCCGACCGGAAGCAGCGGGCGGAGATTCTCCGACTCATCGAGCACGCCGGCCTGTTCCTCAGCGACTGGCAGGACTTCGGGTTCGAGGACCTCAAGCACTCGTTCGAGGAAAACCCGGCTGTCTGAACGGGGGCGATTACCGGCTGGCCGGCTCGCGGCCTCAAGATTTCATTCCTACTCGCTCAGCGGTCACCGTGCCTGCGCGTGTGGATGCTGCGCCTCTGGAGCGCGGCCTGGGTCCATCCAACGGCCCGGCTCTACCACAACCAGCATTCCGAGCGCCGAAGCAAAAAACGTTGGTCGGAAATCCCAGGTGGGAATTTGACATGACGTTTTTCCTGAGTTCAAC
>JAWODX010000490.1:0-5046 GCA_046483085.1 Planctomycetota bacterium | reverse complement strand
CTTTGCTTTTTCCACGCCATGTTTCTTTACGCGATCATAGAACTTGGGGGACATCCAATTCCGTGAATAAACAAAGTCTGCACCCAACGCGAGATGCATAGCGTCTGTTCTGTCAAGGCCTTATGCCGTTCCGCTCCTGACAGTCTAGCGTTGTAGTGCTAGGCTACGGGAAAATCGAGCAAATTACCGTTGCGCGCGGAAGTCATCGGCGCATAATTGGGGAGAGCAGGCTGGCGAGAACGAATGGATGGCAGTTGGCGAGAAGTGGACGGAGAGGCCGGTTGCGGCGTTTGGGCGACGTGATCCCAGGGGTCGTTCGGCGGGAAAGGGTCGGTAACGCAGCAGGCGCCGGGGGAAGGGGTTAAGGAGGAATCCGGAATGGACGAGCTGGCCAGGAGGTGGGAACGAACCCGGGTCCACGCGATCGGCGCGCTGATCAAGTCGATGGAGTGGGCGGCAGGACGACCGCTGCTGCGGCACCTTCTGCTCCGGGTGATCCAGGGCCGGATCCGGGCGAGCTACGAAGGCCTCGACAGGGACCCGACCGAGCTGATGTACCTGAAGTGGTTCGGGGCGCACCTGGACGCGTTCCTGGAGCGGTTGATGGCCGAGCGCCCGGCGGCGGCCCGGGCGATCCTCCGCTTCGTCGGCACCTGGATCCAGGACATGTATCGGCGCAACATCGACTTCGCCGACCATCCGGTGACTCCCACCACGGTCGTGATCGAGCCGACCGACCGCTGCAACCTGAACTGCCCCGGCTGCTACGCCAAAAGCACGAGAGACGGGGCGGACGTCCCCTACGACCGCCTCGTCGAGATCGTCGAGCAGGTGATCGACATGGGGGTGACGCTGATCACGGTCTCGGGCGGAGAGCCCTTCCTCCGCGAGCGGGAGGACCGGGCGCTCACCCGGCTCGCCCGGCGATTCGACGACCGCGGGTTCCTCGTCTACACGAACGGGACGCTGATCGACGCGGACGTCGCGAAGCAGCTCGCCGACGTGGGCAACGTGTTCCCCGCCATCAGCGTGGAGGGGTCGGAGCACCAGACCGACGCGCGCCGCGGGAAGGGGATGTACGCCCGGAGCCGGCGGGCGCGCGGGCACCTGGCGGACGCCGGCGTGATGACCGGTTTTTCGGCGACGGTCACCCGGCAGAACGCGGACGCGATCACCGACGACGCGTTCATCGACCTGCGCATCGAGGAGGGCGACCTGTTCGGCTGGTTCTTCCTGCTCCAGCCGATCGGGCGGAGCCCGCGCCTCGACCTGATGCCCACGGCCGAGCAGCGGGCCGGGCTCCGCTCGGCGATCGATCGCTGGCGCGAGCAGCACCGGCCGATCTTCCTGGGCGATTTCTGGAACGACGGGCACCTCGTCGGCGGCTGCATCGCCGGCGGCCGCAGCTACTTTCACATCTATGCGAACGGCGACGTCAGCCCCTGCGTCTTCTCGCCCGTCGCCTGCGGCAACGTCTTCGACATCATCGAGGGAAGGAGCGACTATGAGAGCCTGGCCGACTTCGTGAGCCGCCATCCCGCGTTCGTCGCGTTCCGCCGCGAGCAGGCGCGGATCACCGACCGGGCCAGGCCGTGTCTGCTCATCGATCATCCCGACGCGTTCCGCCGGGTCTGCCGGTCGGGCCCGTGGCGGCCGGCGAAGAACATGCCCGACGGGTACCTGGACGGCGCGATCGCCCGCCACATGGATCGCTGCGCGGCCGACTGGAAGTGGCAGGTCGCCGAGATGCCCCCGCTGGCGGCGCTCCGCGAGCAGAGGGAGCATGGCCAGCCGATGCGGGCGAGGGCCGGCGCGTAAGCCGGCGGGCCTGAGCGGAGCGCGCTGCTCGAGCTTCGCCGCCTGCCTCCCGGGCCGGGCTTTCGGGGACGCGGCCGCCGGATGACGGCCCCGCGAGGGCGGGCGCCGTCCGTTGCGCCGGGGCACCATGCGGGGCGGGCGCGTTGCCGTGGGACACCATCCCCTAAGCATCTTCGCAACAGGCACATAGAGATTTCCGGCGGCGGCGTGCGTTGCCGCCCGGCAACACAGCCGGGGGGGCCGCGCCGATTTCCGGCCGCGTAACCTTTTCCTCTAAGTCATGAGAATACAGGCTCTTATCACGACGGCGGCGCGGAAACGAGAGAAATCGCGACCGATGGCACGCCCTTTGCACTCCCGACCCCTCGATGTCGAGACGGCCGGATGGCAGGGCGACGTGTGAGTCGCCTTGCACGGCCGCGAGTCATTGCATAGGAGGTATGCAGGCGGGCTGGTCCCGCAGCCCCCGGCGCGCGGAGACTTTACGCCGAGGTCGGGGCCGCCCCGGTGACATCGACAGTTTGCGCTGCGAGTACGCAGCCCCTCTATCGTTTGGGTCCGCGCGCGGATGCGAGGCGCCTGTGCGCCGGGCAGATTGTGCCTGCCTGTGCGTTGGGTGCGGAGTGCCCTCGTGTCACACGGTCCGGTCGGACCGCGTGCACTGCGCGGGCTTCGGGCCGGAGAGGGGGGTCGGCAGGTTCCGTGATCCGCGCGCGCCGTGCGCGCGATCCACGGGCGCGCCGACGTGCCACAACGGTTGACCTGGGAAAAGGAGGATCCGGTATGGGCAGATTTTCTTGGTGGAGAGCCGCAGTGGCTGTGGCGTGCGTCGTGGCCTTCAGTTCGGCGGCCCTGGCGGACTGGGAGCCCGGGGACGACTACAAGATGCACTTTCCGCAGTTGCCGGACCCCGAGGGCTGGGACGTGAGTTTCGAGCTCGGAACGGTCGTCCTGGCCGACGACTGGCTGTGCACGGAGTCGGGCACCGTCGATGACATCCATCTCTGGACGTCCTGGCAGGGTGACGACGAGGGGGTGACGGAGGCCATGGTGGCCACCATCTGGTCCAACAATCCGCAGGGGCCCGACGGGTACAGCATTCCCGATCAGCTCCTGTGGGCCGGCCTGCTGGATCCGGACGACTGGACCTATCGCTTCTACGACGTCGGCCTGCAGGGCTGGTACGACCCGGTGAGCGGGCAGTTCGACCCCGAGGACCACAACCTGATCTTCCAGTACAACATCCTGGGCATCGACGACCCGTTCGAGCAGGTGGCAGGCGAGATCTACTGGCTGGGGATTCAGCCGTTCAGCGCCGGGTTCCTCGGCTGGAAGACGAGCCTGGACCAGTTCGAGGATGACGCGGTCTGGTACGACGAGGTGACGGAGCGGTGGTACGAGCTGCGCGATCCCAGGACCGGCGAGTCGTTGGACCTGGCGTTTGTGATCACGACGGAGACGATCATTCCGGAGCCGGCGGGGATCGGCCTGCTGGGCCTGCTCGGGTTGGTCGCCGTCCGCCGCCGCCGCCGCTGAACCGAACAGCGCGCCCGGCCACACGGTGTGGAGAAGGAGGCGCGCGGGGTGCCTGAGTGAGGAATTTTTTCGGGAATTTGCTTGCCAATGGGGCGAGCGCGAACCTATATTTCTGTGGAGGCGGCAGAAGCGTGAGAGGGCATACTTCCCGCCAGCGAGACCCGGTTCCGGGGACCACCCGGGCCATGTCCTTTTTTTGCGGAGGAGAGGCGCCATGAAACGTGCGTTCGGCCTTGCCTGTCTGATGTTCGTTCTGGCGAGTTTCGTTCCGGTATGGGCGTTGGATTTCGACATCCCGGACTACAACTTCCCCACGATCTACCCGTCGGTGGAGACGCGGTGTCCGCCGTCGCCGACCCGGTGTCCCGAGATCGAGACCCGGTGCCCGGAGGTGCAGACGGAATGCCCGCCGGTCAACACCGCCTGCAGCGGCGTGCAGGATACGAAGTGTCCTGCCGAGCTGACCAAGTGCCCGCCGCGCCTTACCCGGTGCCCGGTCGAGGAGACGCGCTGTCCGCCCGCGCGCACCCGCTGCCCGGTGCGGGAGACGCGGTGCCCGCCGACCGTCACCGAGTGCGTGGCGAAGGAGACCGAGTGCCCGGCGGTGGAGACACGCTGCCCGCCCGTCGATACCGAATGCTCCGGCGAGGTGACCCAGTGCGTCCAGGTCGAGACCCAGTGCCCGGCAGTCGAGACCCGGTGTCCGCCGTCGCCGACCGAATGCCCCGAGGTGGCGACCCGCTGCCCGGAGGTCGACACCGAATGCCCGGTCCGCAGGACACGCTGCCCGACCACCGAGACCGAGTGTCCACGTGAACGGACGGTCTGTCCGGTCATCAACACCTACTGCCCGGCGGTCGAGACCCAGTGCCCGGTCGAGCGGACGAAGTGCCCGGACAAGGAGACGTACTGCCCGGTGGTCGACACGCAGTGTCCGCCGGTGCTGACCCGCTGCCCGGCGGTCGAGACCCAGTGCCCCCGCCAGTACACCAAGTGCCCCGGCATCCGCACCCGCTGTCCCGTCGAGGATACACAGTGCCCGGTGGTCAAGACGAAGTGCCCCGATGAGGAGACGTACTGTCCCGTCGAGGTGACCAAGTGCCCCGAGCAGCGCACGCGGTGCCCGGTCGCCCCGACCAAGTGCCCGCCGGACGGCACCAAGTGCCCGGTCGTCCAGACGTACTGCCCGACCGTGGATACGAAGTGCCCGCCGTACTACACCCGCTGCACCAACATCCAGACACGCTGCCCGGTCGTTCGGACGCAGTGCCCGCCTCTGACGACGCTGTGCTCGGGGGCTGCGCTGACCAAGTGTCCGATGCAGGCGACCAAGTGCCCGGCGGTCAGGACGAAGTGCCCCGTCACGGCCACGAAATGTCCTACCCAGGTCACCAAGTGTCCGTCGCTGCTCACCCGTTGTCCCGCCGAGGTCACCCGTTGTCTGCGGCTGTGGACGAAGTGCGCCGTACGGACCACCCGGTGCCCCGTGGTCAAGACGAAGTGTCCGCCGCGACGGACCAAGTGCCCCGCCGGCGATACCCACTGCCCCACGGTGAGGACCCAGTGTCCGACCTATAAGACCTGGTGTCCGCCGGTGGAGACCCGGTGTCCGCCGAAAAGAACCGAGTGCCCCGAGATCGCCACGAAGTGCCCCGAGGACAGCACCACCTGTCCGAAGATCCGCACCCAGTG
>JAWODX010000099.1:0-2518 GCA_046483085.1 Planctomycetota bacterium | reverse complement strand
AATACACGAACAGATGAAGGTTTTCGCTGGATTTCCCGTGGATTCTGGCAGCGGGATGGTGAGCTTCTGGCATTGGCATCTCTGGATGAAGCAGCAGGCTTTTTCGGTCCGAGTCTGGTGCTCCGTGCATTTCAATGGGATAGTGAATTTGAAGGCCCGCAACGCAAACGCGTACACTTCTGTGTCCCACGTGGGATCCCGAGTGTACGGGTTGCGGGTTCAGGGGCCGGGGGCGGGCGGGGGCAGGCCGAACTCGGCCAGGATCTCGGCCAGCCGCTCGGTGGGGAGGCCGACGACGTTGTCGAAGCTGCCCTCGATGCGGGCCACGTACCGGTCGCCCGTCTCCTGGATCGCATAGGCGCCGGCCTTCCCGTCCGCCTCGCCGCTCTCGACGTATTCGCGGACCTGGGCGTCGGTCATCGGCTTCATGACGACGGCGGTGGCGACGCTCTCGGCGACGCGCCGGCCGCTGCGGGCGTCGAGGACGCAGAGCCCGGTGATCACGTGGTGGCGGGTGCCGCTGAGCCGGCGGAGGATCCGGCGTGCGTCGTCGCGGTCGGCGGGCTTGCCGATCACCCGGCCGCGGAGGGCGCAGAGGGTGTCGGCGGCGACGATCACGGCGGGCGGCGGCGCGCGGCGCGCCGCCTCCTCGGCCTTGGCGACGGCGAGCCGTTCGGCTGCCTCCGCCGCGTCGGCGCCCGGAGCGACCGACTCGTCGACGCGCGGCACGAGCACCTCGAACGCGTAGCCCATCGCGGCGAGCAGTTCGCGGCGCCGGGGGGAGCCCGAGGCGAGGATGAGCCGCGGCGGCGGCCGGCGGTCAGTCGATCCCATAGACCTTCGCCAGATGACGCTTCGCCCGCTTGATCGCCCGGGCCGAGTGGCGGGAGCCGATTTCGAGCACACGGTGCACCCCGGGCCGGAGATAGCCGAGCAGGGCCGCGAAGTTGAACTCGCCGGTGCCCGGCGGCCGGTGGTCGTCGAACCCGCGGACGTCGTGCAGGTGCATGCCGGCCAGCCGCTCGCTCTGCCGCTCGAGCAGCTCGAGGTGGTCGGTGACGCCGATCCGCTCGAGGATCTGGGCGTGGCCGACGTCGTGCCAGTAGCGGAGGTTCGGCGCGTCGACCCGGTCGAACAGCTCGTCGAACTCGTCGTTGAGCGGGATCTCGGCGGCGAAGTAGCGGTTCTCCACGCCGAGCTCCAGCTCCGGTGCGTACGCGCACAGCTCCTTCAGGCTCTCCTCCAGGGCGTCGAGGCAGGCGGGCGCCACCCGGCCGCGGTCGGCCAGGAGCGCCGCCACGCGCCGGGCCCGCTCGTCGTCCGGCGCCCCGCGGGCGACGAGCCGGTAGAGCTGGAACTGTCGCTCGGCGTAATCGGGGATGCGGGCGACGCCGCCGTGGAGCACGACGGCCCGGGCGCCGACCTGGCGGGCGACGTCGACGGTGTCGCGGACGGCCGCCACGCCGGCCCGCCGGCGGTCCGTGTCGAGGTCGGCGATCCAGTCGCCGCGGGTGTTCCCGGGCGCGATGTCCCGCCGGCTGCAAACGGCGTGGATGCTGGTGATCTCGATGCGGCCGGCCTGGACGGCGTCGGCCACGGCGTCCGGATCGACCGGGGCGTCGGAGACGCCGAGCTCGAATGCGCGGAACCCGATCCGTCGTCCTTTCCGGAAGATCTTGTCCAGGGAGTAGCGGCGGGGGCACCAGGCGGTGGAGAGCGCGAGCATGGGAATAATCCGGTTCCGGGCGGGCTCGGCCGGCGGCGGGTTCAGCCGGTCGTGCTGGACTGGACGAGTCGGCGCTTGAGTGCGTCCTGCGCCTCCTGCAGCAGCTTTTCGGCCCGGCGGAAGCTCTCCTCCCATTCGCTGGCGCGAAGGCGGGCCTCGGAGCGCGGGACAGGTCTGCGGGTCGTGGGCATCGTCGGTTCCTCCTCGTTCGCGTGATCGGTGATCCTCTCGGCCGGCAGGTGCCGCCAGGTCGTCCGGTCGGCCAGCCGGTCGCCGGCCCGCGCCGCCAGGCGGGCGCCCGCCTCGTCGGCGGCCTGCCGGTCGGTCGCCACGACCACCAGCTCGACCGGCGCGGACGCCGGGCTCTCGGCCGCGCGCGTCACCACCGGCTCCGCCGCGTCCGCCCCCTCGCCCGCGATGAGCACGAGGACGCGCGGGGCGGTGGCGAGCAGGAGCCGGGCGGACGGCGAGCGGCTGGGGCCGATGAGGAGCAGGACGACGTCGGCGCAGGCGGCGGCCTGGCGGTCGGCGGGGACGTGACAGAAGAGCGGCTGTGGCGAGCCGGGCCGGGCGACGACCGCGGCCCGGCCGGGTCCGGCCAGCTCGCGGGCCAGCTCCCGCGCCGCCGCCGCCGTCTCCTGCGGCGGCAGGGCCGACAGGACGACGGCCGCCTCGTGGGGGTTCACGCCAGGCCCACAGGCGGTCGGTCCAGGTCGGATTGAGCGCGTTCATCGGGGCAGTCCTCGGCGGCCGGCGCGGCGCGATGCGACACCGCTTCTTACTTCGGCATGT
>JAWODX010000400.1:0-4009 GCA_046483085.1 Planctomycetota bacterium | reverse complement strand
CCGAGCCGGCGGAACTGCCCGCGCTCCAGGACCCGCAGCAGCTTGCTCTGCACCGAGAGCGCCATGTCGCCGACCTCGTCGACGAACAGCGTGCCGCCGTCCGCGATCTCGACCAGACCCGGCTTGTCGGCGACCGCGCCGGTGAACGCCCCCTTGCGGTAGCCGAACAGCTCGCTCTCCAGCAGGGTCTCGGGCAAGGCGGCGCAGTTGACCACCACGAACGGCTCGTCCGCCCGGTCGCTGTTGATGTGAATCGACTCGGCCACGAGTTCCTTCCCGGTCCCCGTCTCGCCCGTGACGAGGACCGCCGCGCCCGTCGGCGCGGCGTCCTTGATGAGCCGGAGCACCTGCTTGATCGGCCGGCTCTCGCCGACGATCTCCACCTCTTCGGACCGCGACCGCCGCATGGCGGCCAGGTAGTCCCGGGCCCGCTCGGCCTCCCGGCGGAGCGCCTGCTCGGTACTGGCGTCCTGCACGATCCAGAACACGCCGCCCGAGCCCGCGTCGCCGGCCGCCACCGACGTGATCACCTCGACGGTGGGCACGCGCGAGCGCTCCGGGTGCTTGACCGATCCCTCGAACCGCGCGACCGTCCCCGCTCCTCGCCGGAGCCGTTCGACCCGTTCCCGGAACGCGTCGGCGTCGTCGGCCCGCAACGCATCGATCCGCGTCCCGACCAACTCGTCGGGGCTTCGCCCGAGCACGTCCCGGCACCGGCGGCTGGCGGAACGGACGACCAGCTCGCTGTCGGTCAGGATCGCCGCACCCGGGATGCCCTCGACGAGCGTCCGGTAGCGCTCCTCCGACATCTCCAGTCTTCCGACAAGTTGTTCGAGCTCCCGGCGGTGCTGTTCGCGCTCTTTGCGCATCGCGAGGCGCTCGCCCACCTGGTCGACGACCGCCAGCACTTCCTCCAGCCGGAGCGGCTTGCGAAGGTATGCAAATGCGTGGGCGCCGACGGCTTCCGCCGCCGAGTCCAGGCCGGCGTAGCCCGTCATGAGCGCGACCTCGACGGCGGGATTCGTGGCCTTGGCCGTCTGCAGGAGTTCGAGGCCGCTGCGGCCGGGGAGGCGGATGTCCGTCAGCACGAGCGGGATGTCGGGATGATCGGCGAGCAGCGCCTCGGCGTCCTCGGCCGTTTCGGCCGCGTAGGCGTCGTGCCCCTCGCGGCGCAGCCCGCGCAGCATGATGTCGCGGACGGTTCGCTCGTCGTCGACGACGAGGATTTTCATTCCCCCTCCTGCGACACACAGGCGCGCGTCCGAGCGTTCGCCCGGCGGGCTATCTGGGCGGCTCGGCCGGCTTCCAGCCCTCGCTCGCCTTCGAGAGGAAGTAGAGCGCGAAGTGGGTGCCTCGGAACTGGCAGCCGGGGCCATGGACGCGGTGGTGGGCCTTCTGCCGCCGCAGTGCCCGCCACGCCCAGTCGGCGTATTTCTGCTCGCCGGTCACGCGGTACATCATGGCCAGGGCGAGCGCCCCGTTCGCGTAGTTCGTGCGGCCGCTGTATTTCTCCAGCCCGGTCTTCAGCGTCTCGATCACCTTCGGGTCGCCGCTCACCCAGTAGTAGTGACAGAGGCCTTCGTTGGCGATGCCCCACATGAACTTGCCGCCCTTGCTGTACCGGCCCCGCCGGAACTGGCGCATCGCCCGGTCGGACATGCCCTTCATCCGGTCGAAGTATTTCTTGTCGAGGGTCAGCTCGTAGGCGTTCCAGAGCCCGATGATCTGCGCGCCGATGCCCCGCGCCGCCCAGCCGCTGTCGGCCGCGTGATTCTCGTAGGCGCAGTTCATCAGGATCCGGCAGTGGTCGAGCGCCCGCCGGTCGCCCGTCAGGTACCAGAGGGCGAAGCTCGACTGGGACTTCCAGTGGTTGAACTCCGGGCTGACGTACGGCCGGCCGTTGTCGACGGCGACGAAGTTTCGAGGCGGGCAATAGCGGCACGCACCGACGCGCTCCTTGCGCGGATGGTAGCTGACGTGGTGCACGTCGCCGTTGAACCACGCGCTCGGCCAGTACCATTCGAGGAACGTTTTCTCGCCGGTCCGCAGGAACGCCATGATCATGGCGTTCGAGTAGTCGTAGTAGTTGCCCGCCCAGGACTGGCGCCACTGGTGGCTGTGGACGGGCGACTGGCCGAACCCGCCCCACGCCCAGTGGTAGCGGTCGCCGAACGCGTACACCCCGTAGCTGTCGCGGGTGACGCGGTGGTCCTTCGGGCCGTACGTGTTGCCGTCGCGCTTCCCGAGCAGCATGTTGATCGAGTCGAGCTGGACCTTGTTCCAGCGCTCGACCTCCGGCCAGTCATCGCCGAACAGCGCCTTGTTGTTCTCGACCGCGTAGCCGAGGCAGTGGGTGTCGCGGCAGTAGTACTTGCCCGGCGCCCACGCGCGCAGCGGCTTCTGGGTGCCGGCGAAGAACTCGTTCAGCCGCTGCGCGCTCGCCTTCCCGTCGTGGAAGAGGAACGTCATGAAGTGCGTCCGCGACTGGCCCATGTAGACCTCGAGCGGGCGCGAGCCGAGCGGATACAGCCCGCCGCTCAGCAGGCCGTTCTTCCGGACCACGAGCTTCTTCGGGCGCATCTGCCAGAACCACCGGATCCCGGCAGCCAACCCGAGGTCGCCCTTCGTCAGGTCGATCCAGCCCGTGGTCAGCGGCTTCGTCGACTTGCCCTTGCCGGTAATGCGCCCGGCAGCGTCCGGCCCGGTCACCTGGTAATGGTCGCTGTTGACCTGGTGAATCGCTCCGGCGGCGCCCGTGGAAACGGGGGCCTTCTCCGTCCCGATCGTCACCTTCCCGCCGCCGAGCTTCGTCGGTACGTCGAGGTCCAGCCCGGCCATCCAGTGGAAGTCGGCCGGCTCGTTCCCCTGCTTCGAGACGAACGTGTGGCTGACGCGGACCACGGGGGAGTCGGCGTAGGCGTAGAACCGCACGATGTAATCGAGCACGTGGCCGGCCTCCCCCATGTGCCGGCCGGTCGCCTTGACGACGACGCGCCGCGGCCCGGCCTCCTCGATCTCGACCGTCCCCTGCGGGTCGTTCAGCGACGAGTGTTTCGTCGTCTCGCCCGTCACCTTCGGGTGCTCGTTCTCGAGCGTGACCGAGTCCTTCGGCGCGTTCACGACGTGGCTGCCGCCGAGACCGCCGTCGATCACCAGGTTGTCGTCGCCGAACTCGCCCTTGCCGGACGCATCGAACCACGCCTTGTGGAAGCCGTCGAACTTCGGGCCGCGGACGATGAACTTCACGTAGTCGTTCTTCACGCCGACCGCGCCGTCCAGCTCCTGGGCCACGACCCCGGGCTTGCGCGTGACGGCTCCGGCGCCCAGCATCACGTTCGCCTTCGCCTCCCCGTTCGCCTCGACCGACTGGTTCCAGGTGAGGTGGACCCACTTGACGTGCTTCCCGTCGAGCCACTTCACCACCTCGGTGACCTGGCAGGGGATGCGGTTGCCGGCCGCGTCGGCCAGGTAGAGCCGCTCAACATTCTGCACCAGGCCCTCGGGCAGGGGGACGCCCATGGTCATCGGCTCGTTCACGCGGTCGACCCCCGCCTCGTCTTTGACCGTGAGCGTCACGACCGTCTCGTCCGCCGCGTTCGTTGCCGCACAGCCGACGAGAAGCACCATCGCCAGAGCCAGCCACTTACCCATCAGAGGACTCCTTCCGAAAGCCGGTGAACTTCGAGCTGTCGAATTATAGCCACCCGCGCTCCCGGCGCAACAGCGCACCGGTCTGAGGCATTTGCCATGTCCCTCGTTGGAGGCGTCGCGGACTCGGGATCTCTTCGTCATCGGGGCTTCGCTCGGCGGTTTTTCGGGCGAACGAGAGCAACAAGTGCCGCGGGGCGTGCTTTCGGCCATTTCCGGGTATACCATCCCCACCACTCCCCACGACCGTCTACTTCCTCTCGCCCCGCCGGGCCGCTACGCGGCCTGAACGAGGCTCCGCAACCGGTCGAGCCGCTTCTCCTTCACCCGCCCCAACGCCATCGCCAGCATCACCGCCAGC
>JAWODX010000396.1:0-4037 GCA_046483085.1 Planctomycetota bacterium | reverse complement strand
ATCTGCCCTTCTCCCGCCGTACATTCGTCACCCTCGCCCTGTTCGAACGCTCTCTGCGGAATCGCTGGGAATCGCTCCCAAAGCTTGACTTGCGGGGGCGGTGGACTAGAATCGTTTGGTTCGACGTGAGCGAAGTCAACCTCGAGAACAGGAAGCAGGGGTCGTGATGCAACGCATTGTGATTTATGACTGTACGCTCCGGGACGGGAGCCAGGGCGAGGACGTGGTGTTCTCGGCGGAGGACAAGCTGCTCGTCGCCCAGAGGCTGGACGAGATGCGGTTTGACTACATCGAGGGCGGTTTCCCGGGCGCGGCGAAGAAGGACGCGGAGCTGTTCCGGCGAGCCCGGGAGCTCGACCTGAAGCACGCGAAGCTGGCGGCGTTCTCGAGCACCCGGCGGCCGCGGCAGAAACCGGATCAGGCGGCCGGCCTCCGAGCCGCACTCGAGTCCGGCGCCCCCGTGGCGACCATCTTCGGCAAGAGCTCCGTGCTGCACGTGGACAAGGTTCTGAGGACGTCGAAGGCCGAGAACCTGCGCATGATCGAGGACTCTTGCGCGCTGGCCCGGGAGCACGGCCTGGAGACGATCTACGACGCGGAACACTTCTTCGACGGCTACAAGCTGGACGCGGCGTACGCGCTGAAGACGCTGGCGGCGGCGGTCGACGGCGGGGCGGAGGTGCTCGTGCTGTGCGACACGAACGGCGGCTCGCTGCCCTGGGAGATCGCCGACATCGTCGACGTGGTGCGCGAGCGGTTCGACGTCCCGCTGGGCATCCACACCCACAACGACGCGGGGCTGGGCGTGGCGACCTCGCTGACGGCGGTGAAGCACGGGTGCGTCCACGTCCAGGGCACGGTGAACGGGTACGGCGAGCGGTGTGGGAACGCCGACCTGTGCTCGATCATCCCCGACCTCGAGCTGAAGATGGGGAAGCGGACGATCGGGAAGCGGAAGCTCCGGAAGCTGCGCGAGCTCTCGCGCTACGTCAGCGAGTTGGCGAACCTGCCCCATCCGAAGAACCTGCCGTACGTGGGCGAGAGCGCGTTCGCGCACAAGGGCGGGATGCACATCGACGCGGTGCGGAAGGAGCCGAGCTCGATCGAGCACGTCGATCCCGAGCGGGTGGGGAACAGCCGGCGGCTGCTGATCTCGGAGCTGGCGGGCCGCTCGTCCATGCTGGACCGGATGTCGAAGTATCGGGACGAGCTGGTGGACCTGGAGAACCGCGGCTACCAGTACGAGGGGGCCGAGGCGTCGTTCGACCTGCTGATGCGGAAGGCGTTCGGGCTCCGGCAGGAGCTTTTCCACCGCTGTGGCTTTCGGATCATGTCGGAGCGGCGCGAGGACGGGAGCATCCTCTCCGAGGCCACGATCAAGGTCCGCCTGGGCGACCGCGAGGTCCACACCGCCGCCGAGGGCCGCGGGCCGGTCAGCGCCATCGACAACGCCCTGCGCAAGGCGCTCCTGGAGTTCCACCCCGAGATCAAGGACATTTCGCTCGCCGACTACAAGGTCCGCGTGATCGACAGCTCGGGGGGGACCGGGAGCGACGTGCGGGTACTAATCGAGTCGACCGACGGCCGCCAGCAGTGGGGCACGGTCGGCGTGTCGCACAATATCATCGAGGCAAGCTATATCGCCCTGCTCGACGCGATCGAGTACGGGCTTCTCCTGTCGAAGCAGAAGAGCTCGAAGCGGCGGAAGAGAGATTCGGAAGCCAGGTAACGCGAAAGGCCTGCCCGGCGGGCAGGTTGTTCTGGGAGGGGCATGTTTCGATTTTCCCCCATGTACATCCCCGCATGTTGCCTCAAAACCACGTGAGCACGGGCTGCGTTTGAGCCGCATGGTGGCCTGCAAGAAAAGGTGTGTTCCAAGGTCCGAAAAAGTAGCGGCTTACGTGCGCGGCTGAATTCTCATTCAGATCGTCCGACTGCCCGGCATGGGAATTGCTCGACGTAACGCGCGGCCGGCGTAGGTTGCAGTCACAATTGGGAGGGAACTCAGATGCTGACAATGCGTGAGGGGAGGGAGTGGAATGGGATCCCCTGAGCGGGACAGGCGGCGGGACAAACGGCTCGAACTGACGCTGCCCGTCAGGTTCTCCGGCAAGGCCGAGGAGGGCCTGACGCAGTTGACCGGCGTCACGTGGAACGTCAGCTCGGGCGGGGTCTTCTTCGAGGCCCCGGCCGGGCACGTCCAGACCGGAGACGTGATCTGGGTCCGGATCTCCGTCCGGTCGGGCGATGAGGAACACGACAGCTCGGACCTGACGCTGGTCGGGACCGGCCTGGTCCGCCGCGTGGAGCCGCTCGAACCGAACCGCCTTCGGAGCGCGTGGCCCGACCGCGCCGTTCCGGGCGGAGTCTGCGGCGTCGCGCTTCAATTCCGACAGCGGCCGACTGTGCAGCTCCACTCCCTCGAAAGCTTCCTCGGGAATGACTCCGGTTCCTGACGCCCCGGCTGGCCCGGCGCCCGCCGGCAAGCGGGCGAGTTGCGCGCCGGTCGGGCCGGCCGGCGACGCGGCGGTGTTGATCAAGCGCACCATCCTCGTCCGCCCTCGGTTGCTTTTCCGAAACACACGACAAGTCACTGCGAAGTAGGGGGTTAGCTCGATCAGCGGCTGCGCGCCGGGGGGCGCCGCGTTGTCTTTTCGAAACACGTCCCCGGGGGCGGAGGAGGAGCGGGCCCCTGTCGGCCGATTTCTCGAAGCCATAAGATGCTGTCACGGAAGCACTTAGCCCGGCCTGCCCGGTCGGCGCACCTTTTCATCCGGCTGCTGGCACGTCATTTGCGCCTCTTCCCCGCGCACGATGAGCCTGATTGTCAGTCAGCGAGGATGGACCGATGCCTGAACCGATTACCGTTGCTGTCATGGGCGGGGGCCTGACCGGGTTGACCATTCGCTTTGCTCGCCGGGGGTTCCGCGAGATCAAGCGGGCGCTCGACCTGCTCGGCGCCGCCCTGCTGCTCGTCGTCCTGGGGCCGGTGATCCTCTTGTTCGCCGGTCTCGTCAAGCTGACCAGCGACGGCCCGGCTTTCTTCAGCCAGGTCCGCGTGGGCAAGGACGGCAAGCTGTTCAGGATCATCAAGCTCCGAACCATGCGAGCGAACGCCGAGAACGCGACCGGGCCCGTCTGGGCGCGCAAGCGCGACCACCGGATCACCCGGCTGGGCCGGTTCCTCCGCAAGACCCACATCGACGAGTTCCCCCAGCTCATCAACGTCATCCGCGGCGACATGAGCCTGGTCGGCCCGCGGCCCGAACGCCCGTTCTTCGTCAACCGGTTCCGGCGCGAGATCCCCAACTACGAGCAGCGGCTCGCCGTCAAGCCCGGGATCACCGGCCTCGCCCAGGTCCGCTACAAGTACGACGAATCGCTCGCCGACGTCCGCAACAAGCTCACCTACGACCTCGTCTACGTCAAGCGCATGTCCTGGCGGATGGACGCCCGCATCCTCGTGTGGACCTTCGGCGCCGTCAGCGGCCGAAACGCACACTGATCTCCCCCCTCACGCCTCGGCTTTGCCCACATCTCCAGGTGGCGGAAGAGGATCGATACTTTGTCCGGCATGTAGTCACGACCTTGCGCCTGTTCTGCCCCCAGAGCCGGAATGGCGGCCCTCTAGGTGGCTAACTGTTGAACTTGGGCGAATCTTCCTGGTCCTCGGCCTTCTGTTCCTCGGTGGCGCTGGTGCCCCTGCGGGAGGCGTTGGGGATCGCTAAGAAATTATCTCAAAAGGCCTATGCACTTTACTCCCGTCGGCACTATATGTTGTGGTGGGCCTGTGGCAGTCGTTTTGCTTGATTTGGCGGGCCAGAAGACGTACGAAGCCTGTCTTGCTCGTCTGGCCGCCCGCGGGCGGAGTCCGCTACATGTCGTAGTTACAAGACCCAACTGCATAGGCCTATATCTCAAAAGGTGGGGCGGACATTCCTGTCCGCCGCCTGGCAGGCAAGAATGCCTGCCCCACCGACTATCGAGATAGTCTCTAACACTACAACGCTAGACTGTCAGGAGCGGAACGGCATAAG
>JAWODX010000309.1:0-5055 GCA_046483085.1 Planctomycetota bacterium | reverse complement strand
CTCCCCGGACCCCTCTTCCTCAAAACTCCGGGGAAATGCGGTCTGTGGACCGCATTTCCACAGAAGTTCTTGGAGGGGGTGCGGGGGAAGCCTTCTTTCAAGAAGGGACCCCCCCGACACATTACCCATACAGGAACCAATAACAAAACGGTGGGGCAGACATTCCTGTCTGCCGCGCAGCAGGCAAGAATGCCTGCTCCACCAGAGCTCGGTTAGACGGCCTGACGGGGATTGCGGCGGCTCCGTGCGCCGGACGACCTCTGTGTCGGTCCCCCAGGCATTGACGCGGGCCGTTGGGCTCCCTGTATTTGTGTGTTCCCGGTACAGGTGGGATTCGTCATGACAGACGTGCAGAAGATCGTGCTGGCGTATTCGGGCGGGCTGGATACGTCGGTCATCCTGCGGTGGCTGATCGAGACGTATGACGCCGAGGTGATCGCGTTCGCCGCCGACCTCGGGCAGGGCGAAGAACTGGACGAGATCGAGCAGAAGGCGAAGGACACCGGGGCGAGCGAGGTGTACGTCGATGACCTCCGCGAGGAGTTCGTGCGCGATTTC
The DNA here is from genome assembly GCA_046483085.1 of Planctomycetota bacterium. Lineage (GTDB taxonomy): Bacteria > Planctomycetota > PUPC01 > PUPC01 > PUPC01 > JAWODX01. Next base: position 4,497 of record JAWODX010000309.1, on the reverse strand, counting down.
GTCTTCCCCGCGCTCCGGGCCAACGCCGTCTACGAGGGAACGTACCTGCTGGGCACGTCGCTCGCGCGGCCGCTCATCGCGAAGCGCCAGATCGAGATCGCCGACGCCGAGGGCGCCGACGCCGTCGCCCACGGCGCGACCGGGAAGGGCAACGACCAGGTCCGGTTCGAGCTCACCTACTACGGCCTGAAGCCGGACGTCCGGGTGATCGCGCCCTGGCGGGAGTGGGACTTCAAGGGCCGCCGCGACCTGATCGCGTACGCGAAGGAGCGCGGCATCCCCGTGCCCGTCACCCCGGACAAGCCGTACAGCAGCGACCGCAATCTCCTGCACATCAGTTTCGAGGGCGGGATCCTGGAGGACCCGTGGGCCGAGCCGCCGGAGGACATGTTCGTGCTGTCGGTCTCGCCGGAGGACGCGCCGGACGAGGCGACCTACGTCGAGCTCGACTTCGAACGCGGCACGCCGGTGGCGGTCGACGGCGAGCGGCTCTCCCCCGCCCCGCTGCTCGCCCGGCTGAACGAGCTGGGCGGCGCGAACGGGGTCGGGCGCGTCGACATGGTCGAGAACCGGTTCGTGGGGATGAAGAGCCGGGGCGTGTACGAGACGCCGGGCGGCACGATCCTGCACGCCGCTCACCGGGCCATCGAATCGATCACCATGGACCGCGAGGTGATGCACCTGCGGGATTCGCTGATCCCGAAGTTCGCCGAGCTCGCTTACAACGGGTTCTGGTACTCGCCGGAGATGCGGGCGCTGCGGGCGCTCGTCGAGCAGACGCAGCAGAACGTGACCGGGACGGTGCGCGTGAAGCTGTACAAGGGGAACGTGGTCGTCGCCGGCCGGAGGTCCGATCAGTCGCTCTACCGCGCCGAGGTCGCCACGTTCGAGGAGGACACGGTCTACGACCAGGCGGACGCCGCCGGTTTCATCAAGCTCAACGCCCTGCGGCTGCGGCTTCGGAACCTGCTGCGCCGTTAGCCGCGCTTCGTCGCCCAACTAAAACTGGTCAGCGGGAGACCCGGCACCTAGAATGATGGCTCTTGTTTCTCAACATGGAACCCTGGGAGCACGGCCGATCATGAAGTGGACTGGTCTCCTCTTCCTCTTGCCTTTGCTTGCGTCTTCGCTGCAGGCCGGCGGCTGCGCGACCGTTGCCGCCGGGGTGGCGAGCGGCGCCATCCTCTCGGCGGGGACCGATGCATTCGACAACACGAGCCGGGCGACGGTCCCCGCGCCGATGGCGGACGCCGCCCGCGCCACCCGCCGCGCCCTGGGCGCGTTCAACCTCTGCATCCTCGGCGAGGACGTCGAGCGGGAGGATGGAGACGTGTCCCGCTGGGAATTCGAGACCGCGGTCGCCGGGGACGACGAGGTGATCTCGGTCGACGTCATCCTCGACCGAGTCACGAGCAATGTGACGCGGGTCCGGGTGACGGCGAGCCGCGGGCCCTGTTCGCCGGACCTCGCGACCGCCCGGGCGATCGTGGCCCGCATCTCCGACAGCGTCAGGGACCTCCCCGGCGGGGGGCCGGCGAGCCGCCTGGCGCGACGACAACCGCTGGAGTGACCGATGAGCGCAGAAGGGAAACTGGGACTGATGGCCTTCGTCGGCCGGGGCAAGGACCTGGTCGACGTGTTCGAGCGGACGATGAGCTTCGGGATTCCCACCTGCCAGTTGCACTGCTTCTGCGACGAGGTCGATACGGCCTTCTCTCCGGAGACCGTGGCGGCGGCATGCGACGAGACGGGGATGGAGATCACCGCGATCACCGCCGGGTTCCGCTGGCAGAAGTACGACAACGTGGACGGCCCGGCCACCCTCGGCCTCGTCCCCCCGGAGCACCGCGAACGGCGCGTCGAACAGCTCGAGCACTTCTCCGATGCCGTCCGGCCGACCGGCATCGAGAACATCGTCCTCCACATCGGGTTCATCCCCGACGACGAGCGCGACCCCGTCTACGTCTCGTTCATCGACATGATGAAGGGCGTGTGCGAGCACCTGGCGAGTAACGGGCAGAAGGCGCTGGTCGAGACGGGCAGCGAACTCGCGTCCACGCTCCGCCGCACGATCGGCGACATCGGGGCCGACAACTTCGGCGTCAACTTCGACACCGCGAACGTGATCCTCTACGGCAAGTCGAACCCGCTCGACTGTGTCGAGCTCTTCGGCGAACACGTCCGCGCCTGTCACCTGAAGGACGGGGTGTGGCCGAACCGGGACGAGCCGCTCGGCCACGAGGTCCCGCTCGGCGAGGGGCAAGTCGATTTCCCGCTGGTCATCCGGCGCCTGAAGGAGAAGGGCTACAACGGCCCCTGGACGATCGAGCGCGAGGCGGCCGGCCCGGAGCAGGACGCGGGCATCCGCCAGGCCATCGACGTGCTCACGCCTCTGATCTGAGCCGAGGGACCATCCGGACTATTGGCCCCGTCGTGCTCCCCCGCGAGAAGTTCGCGTTCCGGCTGACAGCGGCCGCGCCGGGCGTGCGGCCGTGGCGTGCCGACCGTCGCTGCTCGCCACGATCACCCTGGTGGACCCGTCTGCAATACCCCTCTCCCTCGCGGAGGGAGAGGCTGGGTGAGGGTGGGCGCTCGCGATGGCGGTTCGACCCTCACCCGCCCGCTGCTCGGGCGCCCTCTCCCTGCCAGGGAGAGGGATTCTTGTGCCTGCGGGGCGTTCGTTCTGAGGCCTGTCGGCGAGGGCAGCCGCGGCGTATCACGATTGCCTCTTCGGGCCGGGCGACTCTCCGCTTGCCGATCGAGTGCGCTTCCGCGCGGCCCTCCGCTTTGCCTCACGCTCCGCGAGGGTGCGGTTGCGGGCGATGAGCGCGAACGAGGTGAAGTAGCGGTCGAGATCCTCGAGGGTGGTCGAGTACTGGCTCTCGCCGTAGACGATGTCGCAGAGGACCTCGCGGGCCCGGGCGATCTCCCTGCGGCGGCGGCCCTTCCAGCGCGGATCGCTCAGGGTCAGGTCGAACAGGTCGAGGCAGCGTTCGATCGCGCCCATGAAGTTCTGCTCGTCGCGTCCGCGCCACTTGATCGCGCGGCTGATCTCGCTGCCGATGTTGCCGAGCTGCTCCATCAGCGTCAGCTCGAACCACCGCCCCGCCGCCAGCTCCTTGTGGATCATTCGTCCGCCTTCACAAGCCGGTGCACGACGTCGGCCACCCGCCGCCTGGTCTCCGGATCGTCTATCCCCCGCGACCGATTGCCGAACGAGGGACGCAGGTTGATCATCGAGTCGTATTCGATGAACTCGCCGCCGGTCTTGCCCGGATACAAGTTGATCCCCCACAGATCGTTCTGCGCCGACCCCTGGTCGAGCAGCAGGACCTCCTGGTCGGCGTGGAGCTCCCCGCCGACGGCCATCACCTCTCGCTCGATATCGACGACGGCTTTGACCGCGTTGAAGAACTCGGGCGACGCCATGGCCGCCAGCTCGCTCATCGGAATCGGCTCTGAGATGATCTCTGTGTCCATGCGCTTCGCAGTCTATCGGGCGCGAGGCGCTTTCGCAAGAAGGGCGGTCCCGACACTGCCTACATCGCCGGGATCTTCGGGACGGGGACGCCGAACTCCCGGGAGATGAGGTTGGCGGAGATGCGGCCGGACTCGTAGATGGTGGGCAGGCCGCTGCCGGGGTGGGTCCCGCCGCCGACCAGGTAGCAGTTCCCGATCTCCTGGAACCGGTTGTGCGGCCGGAAATACAGGACCTGGCGGATCGTGTGGGCGAGGTTGAACGTGGCGCCCTCGTAGACCGCGTAGTCGTCCCGCCAGTTCCACGGGGTCGTGATCTCCCTCTCCACGATGTTCTCGCGCAGGCCGTCGAACCCGCCGCGGCCCTCGATGACGTCGAGGACTCTCTCCGCGTATCCGTCGGCCTCGGTGTCCCAGTCGATCCCGGACCGCGTGTTCGGACAGGGCACGAGGACGTAGATCGTGCAGTGCCCGTCCGGGGCGAGCGTCGGATCGCTCACGCTCGCGTTCTGGACGTAGAGCGACGGATCCTGCGACAGCGTCCCCGCCGTGATTTCCTCGATGTTCTGCCGGTAGTTTTCGGCGAAGATCACGTTGTGGTGCGGATGGTCGGGGTACTGGCGGCTCACGCCGAGGTAGAGCATGAACGTCGAGCACGAGAGCTTCCAGTCATCGAGCTTCTTCGGACTGTAGCGACGGAGGACGCCGTCGGGGACGAGTGTGTTCATGGCGTGCCCGAAGTCGGCGTTGATGACCACCCGGTCGAACGCCTCCTCCGCTCCGTCCTCGAGTCGGACGCCCGTCGCCCGGCGGCCGTCGAGCAGGAGCCGATCGACCGCCGTGTTCAGCCGGAGCGCACCGCCCTCCTCTTCCAGGGCCTTCGCCATCGCCGCCGAGATGTGGTTGAGCCCGCCGCGGACGTGGTAGATGCCGAACGCGTGCTCGATGTACGACAACATGGTGAAGAACGCCGGACACTCCCACGGCGACATGCCGAGGTACTTCGATTGGAACGCGAAG
>JAWODX010000237.1:0-2571 GCA_046483085.1 Planctomycetota bacterium | reverse complement strand
GGCGCAGCGCGCCGAACTGCGATCCCAGGCCGAGAAGCAGATCCGCGCCACCCTGGCCGAGGCGCAGCGGCTGGCCGGGGACGGCCGGCCCGACCACGGGCTGCAGAAGCTGGAGGCCATGCAATCGATGCGGTACGCCGCGCTCGACCCGGAGCGCGCACAGGTGCGGGCCGAGCTCGTCCGGAGCGCCGCCGAGGTACGGGCGGACGCGCAGAAACAGGCGCTGGCAGACGCGCGCAACGCCATCGACGCGCTGCTCGACCGAATGGAGGCCGCGGCGGGGAAGGCGGATCTGGCCGGGGCCGCGAAACTTGCACGCCGGGCCGAGAACGACGAGCGGTACGCGGCGGCGTCCGACCGGCTCGCCGCGGTGCTCGCGATGGCCGACGCGCTCGACCGCGCGGCGGCGGTCCGTGACACCCCGCTCGCCGACGCGTTCAGGCCGCACCTCGGCAAGCCGCTGACCGTGCGTACGCGGGTCGGTCGCGAGATCGAGGGCGAGCTGAAGGCGGTGAACGCCGACGCGCTGGTGCTCGAGAAGACGTACTACGTGATGAAGGAGGAGCGGCACCGCGATTACACCGTCAAGTACGCCGACCTGTCGGCGGAGACGGTGTCGCGGTTCAAGCCGGTGTGGGAGCCGGAGACGACGGTCGATCACGCCGCCGCCGCGCTGATCGCCGCGGGGAAGAAGGACGAGCCGGGCTTGACCGCGGCGCTGGCCGCGTTGAGGGACCATCCCCTGCGGGGTCGGTACGAGGCGGCGCTGGAGGCGCTCAAGCTCTCGCCGGAGGAGCTCGCCCGCCGCCGCGCCGAGGCCGCCGCGAAGACCGCGTGGGAGACGACCGTCCTCCCGCTCCTCGACAAGGACGACCGCGTTGCCGCCGAGACCGGGCGGCTCAAGGCGCTGCTCAAGGCATATCGTCGCGAGCACGGCGAGACCGCTTTTGCCGCCGCCCGCGAGCCGCAGATCGCTCGGGTCCTCGGCGAGCTCGGGGACGTGTCGGACGAGGCGGAGCACGTGTGGCGCAAGCTCACGGAATATGCCCGAGCTCATCCCCGCCTGACCGAGCCGACGGCGCAGGCGCTCTGGAAGGCGCTCGACACGTTCACCGAGAAGTACGGAACAACCGCGTTTGCGGACTCGGTGGCGCTCAAGGTCGCGGCGCTCCGGGAACGGGTGCGGCCGCATCTGCCGCCGATACGATTCGACTCGGATCGGAAGCTCGGGGTGTCTTTGGTCTCGCAGGACCCGGCCACCGGCGTTATCGAGACGAAGGGGCTGGGGACGACGCCCAGCGAGGACGGGAAGGGGATCGAGATCCCCGCGGGCGCCGTGTGGTACGTCCGGGTTCCCAGAAGGCGACTGGTGAATTTCGGCGACGCCGACCTGAAGCGCCTCGCCGCCGAGCTGAAGCGGAAGTCGGTGCCGGGCCTGAACATCGCCGGGGACAGTTACTCAAAACAGCAGTCCAAAGTCACGGATACAGGCCTGCGGCATCTCGGCGACCTGTCCGAGCTACGGGCTCTGTGGCTGAACGCTACGCCGGGTGTCACGGCCGACGGGCTCGCCCATCTCAGCGGGCTGCGCGATCTGCAGTTCCTCTGCCTGTATGAATGCCGCAAGACGGGCGACGAGGGGCTGAAGCATGTCGGCGAGTTAACAAACCTGAGGTGGCTGCGTATTGCCACCTGCGGCATCACGGACGACGGCCTGCAGCACCTGGCCGGCTTGAAACGGCTGAAGTGGGTCGGGCTCAGCTTCAACGGGATCGGCGATGCAGGCCTGGCCCACCTGAAGCCGCTCACTGAGCTGCGCGGACTGGGGTGTAACTACGGAAGCATGACCGACGCGGGGCTGGTGCACCTCAGCGGCCTGCGAAAGCTCCGCTCCATTCACTTCTCCAATACGGGCGTAACGGGAACCGGCTTCGCCCACCTGAAAAACCTGAAGCACCTCGAAGAGGTTACTCTAACCTCAAATAATACGTCGCGGATCACGGACAGCGGCCTTGCAGGCATTGGTCAGGTGAGTAGCTTGCGGGAGCTCCGTATCGGCCGTGCTGGCAAGTTGACGGACGCCGGTCTCGCGCACCTGAAGGGTCACAAGGCCCTCGAGACGCTCACATTGGGTGGCTGCGCGCAGATCACCGACGCCGCATTGGCCCACGTAAGCGAGATCAAAAACCTCGAGGAACTGGGTCTGGGCGGCTTGTCGCAGATCACGGACGCGGGCATCGCGCAACTGAAGGGTCTGGACCGGCTGGAGACGCTTACCGTGAAGAATTGCCCGAAGGTGACCGACGTGTGTCTGCGCCATCTTCGCGCGCTCCCGTCGCTCACGAAGGTGAATCTCGCGGGCACCCAGGTGAGCGAGCGGGCGCTGAAGCAGCTCCGGGAGCGTCTCGAACAGCGGCGGGAGGCCGTGGAAAAGGCGAAGGCCCGGGCGGAGAAAGCGGCCGAGGCGGCGTGGCGGAAGATCAGCGACTACGCTCGGAAACGCGGCGTGACGAAGACCTCGGCGAAGGTGCTGGCCGGCGGGCTCGACACGTTCGAGAAGAAGCACGGCGC
>JAWODX010000236.1:0-2687 GCA_046483085.1 Planctomycetota bacterium | reverse complement strand
CCGAAAAGAGTGCTCGATCCAATCCCGCCGCTTCCATGCGCGGATGAGCCGCGGCGAACTGAGGGCAGTTTCCAGGCACCCGCCCCAGCCCCACGGGTCGGGGCTGGGCCGGACGTTGTGGAACAGGTACCCCTTGCCCCACGCGGCCGCGGCGTTGCTTCCGCCCGGGCTGTACGAGTTCCATGTCCGCGTGACCGGTAACAGTGTCTTGCCGCGCGGGTCGAGGTACGTGGCGTAGACCGACTGCGAGACGACGTAGCCCGACCCTGTCCACGCGACGCCGAGCGGCCCGCCCAGCGCCCACGATGTTCCCAGCGTCTCGCTCTTGCTCATTACCTCCAGGTGCGGCTCGTCGAGCCATCGGTCGGTCTTGAACGAGATGCGTGTTCCCCGCACCGCGAAGTGGTCGCCGACGTACTCCTGCCAGACCAGCAGGAACTCGTCCTTCCCGTTCGACGCGATGGCCGGCCAGGTCTTGAGGCGGTCGCCGAACATCGAGTGCGTGAGCCGGTTGAGCTTCCCGTCCTTGCCGACGCGCCGGGTCCGGAGGGCGTAGTAGCCCTGCTCATCGCCCGGTCCCGGCTTCGGGGCCCAGGCGACCATGAACTCGCCGGCACAATACGCGACGGACGGCATGTCCTGGACGCCGGGCTTCGCGCACACGCGGATCGGCTTCTCGTCCATTGGCTCGCCGTCGGTCCCGATCCGCATCGCGAGAATATCGCTATCGCCTTCGTGCCCGCTGAACCCCTCGCGCCAGACCAGAAGATAGAGACCGTTGCCATACGCCACGGCGGGGCGGCGCTGACCGCATCCGCTCGGCGAGCAAAGCGACATTTCGTCTCCGATATCAAGACGGACGGGCGGCTCGCCCGGATGGGCGGCCGTGCCCTGCCAGGCGGCCGTCGGATGTCCGCCGACCGGTCCCCACATCGCGCAGGACGTCGCAAGCAGCCCAATGAGAATCACAGCAGGTCCGATGTGCCTCATTTCCAAGCCCTTTCTGTCCAAGGAACGGCACCGCGCCCCGCCACATTCGCTACTTCTCCGTTACCCTTTTCCGAACCACCCGTATGCTGTTCCTGCCCAGCACGTACAGGTTCCCTTGGTTGTCTATGCCGCAGGGCCGGTTGCCGATGGGCACCACCTTCGCGGTACCGTCGGCGTGGACCCAGCGGACACCGAGCGTGCGGACGACCCAGCCGCCCTTACCGCGCTGTATCACGCGGGTCGCCCGCTCGTCGTCGGAGCGGACGTAGAAGCGGTCGGCCTGGGGGCTGTAGACGATGGTGTTGGGCCCGCCGCCGGGGTGGAAGCGGGCGTAGAGGGCGGCGCCGTCGCGCGGCCGGTCCCGCGGATCTTTGGGGCCGCGGCCGGCGAACGTCGTCACCACGCCCTTGCGGAGGTCGACCTTGCGGATCGCGATGTTCGCCTTGTCCGCCACGTACAGGTTGCCCTTGCCGTCGTAGGCGAGCCCGCGCGCCGCTCCCTGACTGTGGTAGAACCTCGCCGAGCGGAGCGGGCCGTTACGGTATCCGTTGCCGCCGTCGGGGTTCAACGTGGTCACCACGCCGTCCTCGTACTTGCGCAGCCAGGAGCCGGAGAAGAGGTAGAGCACACCGTCGTCGCCGACGACGACGCTGTCGAAGACGGACGTGAAGAGCGCGTCGCTGCCGCGGCCGTCGCGGTTGCCCTTCTTGCCCGGCACGCCCGCAACGGTCGTCGTCCACCACTTGCCATCCTTACGTTCGAGCCGGCGGAGCGTGAAGTTCGCGCCGTCGACCACGTACATCAGGTTGTCGTTGACCAGCGCGATGTCGAGCGCGTCCCCGAACGACGCGCGGCCCGGCGGCCCGTCCGTATTGCCGCGCAGGTCCGTGTGGCCCGTCAGGACGTCGGCCCGGCCCTTCGGGGTGACGATGGCCACGAACGTCCCCGCCGCCACGTAGCCGTTCCCCCGGCTGTCGAAGACCACCCGGCCCGACAGCCCGGTCCTGAACTTATCGCCCGCGACGAACGTGCGAATCTTCGCGTTGCCGCAGTACAGCACACTCTCCAGGTCGTTCGCGTTGTCGATCAGTATCTGCTTCTGATCCGCAGCGTGGGCCAGGGCGCCCGTTGCGATGAGCAACGCGGCACACGTCGCCACACAAACAAGTCTCATGCCTGCCTCCTCTCTTCCGCTGAGCGGGCCGCAACCGGGTCCTCGCCTGAAGCGATGTGGTAGATGACCTTACGCGTCTTGGCCATAGCGTGTGTTCCTCCCAAGGCCCGCCCGAGATAAGAAGCGCGCATCACGCGAGCGGCCGGAGCAAGTCCCAAGTGCTCGTCAGCCCCTCACTGCCCGGATTGTACGGGTCGCTGCCGATCAATTCAAGCGCAGAAGACCTGGAGGCATTTGCCATGTCCAGTGTGATCAAGCTGGCGTGACTGTAGCCGGCCTCCATGAGGCCGGAGAAGGGCCGAGGTCATGGACCTCGGCTACAATTTGTGATCGCAGCAGGGGACATCGCAAATGCCTCATCCGTCGGCGGCATTGACTTGCCCCCCTGCGCCATCCTTTTAAATCCTGAAGAGAAAGATATTATTATTAAAAATTGCCAGAATATTAAATATAAAAGCTTTAATGTGGAATCCATTGATATGGACGCTCTTGAGAGTAAGGAGCAAGCAAAAGAAAAGATTAG
>JAWODX010000024.1:0-5434 GCA_046483085.1 Planctomycetota bacterium | reverse complement strand
CTTGCCCAGCAGTTCGAGCCCGACCTCGGCCAGCTCGCCGGCCTCCTGCTCGGCGACCACCCACACCGCCTTCTTCGTGTCCTCCGTCATCGCCTCTCCGTCTTCTCTCTTCTCGTCGTTCGGTTCCGGGGGCGTCACCCGAGAACGTGGTCTTCGGCGAGCTCGTGGACGAGGTCGGACAGGCCCTCCTCGGTCGGCTCGACCCGCTTGTGCTCGGTCTTCTTCAGCAGGGCGGGCTCGATCTTCATCACCCGCGTCGGCGAGCCGAGATAGCCCGTGCGCTCCATGTCCGCGGCGATCGCCGCACCGTCCCACTCCGCGATGAGCAGGTCCTTCTGGGCCAGCTCGTACTCGATCTCCCCCAGCTTCCGGGCGAGCTCATCGTCCGGCATCTCGCCTTCGGGATCGACCTCGCGGGCGAGCTCCCAGGGCGCCCGGGCGTGCTTGTATTTCATGACCAGTTTCGCCCGGGGCGGCCTCGGCTCGTTCGCCGCGTCGGGGATGGTCATGAGGACGGGGAGCCGGCAGTCGACGACCTCGACGCCGCCCTCGATCATCCGCTTGACCCGCGCCACCCCGTCGCCCAGGCTGACGACCTCGGTCACGTAGGTGGCCTGGGCGATGCCCAGGCGGCCGGCGAGCTGGGGGCCGATCTGCGCCGTGTCGCCGTCGATCGCCTGCCGGCCGCAGAGCACGACGTCCGCGCCGCCGGCCCGTTCGATCGCCCGGCCCAGGGTGTACGACGTGGCGAGTGTATCGGCGACGGCGAACCCGCGATCGGTGAGCAGGACGACGTGGTCGGCGCCCATCTCGAGCGACTCGCGGAGGATGTCGGCCGCACGGGGCGGGCCCATGGTGATCACCGTCACCATCCCGCCGAACCGGTCCCGCAGGCCCAGCCCCATCTCCAGCGCGTTCTTGTCCTCCGGGTTGAAAATCGCCGGCAGCGCGGCCCGGTTCAGCGTGCCGTCCGCCTTCATCGCGTCGCCGCTGATCTCCCGCGTGTCCGGCACCTGCTTCGCGCAAACGACAATCTTGTATGCCATGCACTCCTCGTTACGTTTTGGTTTTCGATCCGATCCGTAGACCAACGAGTCTAGCAAACAACCCGTTTTGAGTCAATGTCCGGGAGCGGCGAATGGGCCGGAGGGACGACATGGACCGGATGGACGGATGGGCACAGGGGCCCGCCCTGCGCGATCACTTCCGCTCGAGCTCGATGAGCTGGAGCTTGCCCGGGGGCGGGAACTTTTTGCGCGGGCGGTCGCGGTTCTGCGGCAGCGTCTCCCAGCGCAGCAGGTGGATCCGGCGCTTGCCCTCGGCCCCGCCCGGCCGTCGTCCGCGCAGGTGGACGCGCATGTCGGGGAAGTCGGACCGGGCTTTCCGGACCTCGGCCGGCCACGGGCTCGTCACGACGACGGGCTCGCCGATCGGCTCGAGCGTCTTCGGGTCGAACCGCTGGCGATAGCGGCCCGGGCCGAGCTTCGTGTGTCGATAGCTGAAGACCAGCGCGTTGCCGGCCAGCCGCAGCGCGGACCAGGAGATCTCGGACCGGATAGAGCCGCCGCCGCGGAAGAACCAGCGGTAATCCCACTCGGTCACTTGCCGGCGGGCCCACTTGCCGTCCTCGAGCCGCGCGGCGTAGACCTGCGTCTTGCCCGCCTTGTCGAACTTGATGTAGGTGATCATCGGCCGGCCCTCCTGGTCGAAGGCGAGCCCGCCGCCGAAGTTCGCCAGCCCGCCTTTGACCGGCACCGGGTCGACCACCTCGGCGTTCTCCAGTGTGATCGGCAGGTCGAGCGTCTCGCCGGAGCTCGTCGTCCACGTCTTGAAGTCCTTGCTCCGGGCGTAGCACAGGTCGTGGTTCGTCGAGCAGTCGGGGGTGTTGCGCCAGACCCAGGCCAGGTGGACGACGCCCGCGGCGTCGGTCCGCAGGCCGATCGGGTAGGCGTTCATCGACGTCTTCCCTTCGCGGCCCGAGAGCAGCGGCTTCTTGAGCAGGCGCGACCAGGTCCGCGTCTCCTCGTCATAGACGTTCACGTACCGCCGTCCGCGCCCGCTGCCGCCGATCCGGAAGAGGAAGAGCAGCCCGCCCTCCTTGTCGTGGAGGAACCGGGGATAGGTACAGCCGTTCTCGTGCCCGGTCATCCGGTGGACGGGCCGCAGCGACGTGACGTCCTCGGGCTTCTTGCTTCGCCAGTAGCGGAGCCGGCTGCAGTGCATGTTGGCGGCCACGTGCAGATGGTCGCCGCGGTCGAACGCGAGGGCGATGCGGTTGTGGCTGTCCCAGCCGGTGACCTCGTTCGTCCGGTGGACGGTCCACTCGTCCGAGCCAAGTTTTCGCTGGGCGAAGGTCATCCGCCGGTCGGCGTCGTACCAGCCGACGTACTCGCGGTCCCCGCGGATGGCGAAGGCGAAGCCGACCGGGTGCCCGGCCCACGCCCGGCCGAGGTCGTGGGTCTTCGTCACCTCCCAGCGCGACCCGCCCGCCCGCGCGGACAGTGCGCAGGCCGGCAGAAGAAGGAGTGCGACGAGCTGCAGGCGGCTTGGCGGACTCGTCCGGTGGTGGTCGCCGGGCCTCATTCGAACAGTTTGACCCCGCTGTCCTTCACTTTGCGCGTCTTCTTCGAGCGGCCCTTCGCCCGGCGGATGAGCTTGCGCATCAGCTTGTCGTACTCGTCGCGGTCGACGGGCAGCGAGACGGGCTTGCCCTTGTCGCCGGAGAGGAAGAGGGCGCAGGTGATCTCGACCTGGTTGATTCCTTCCTCGCCGGGCGAGATGAGCTCGGCCTCGCCGTTGATCGCGCGGACCGTGTTGTGGGTGATCGCGCGGTGGCCGGCCATCCGGCTCTTGTACGGCTCGACCGGCTCGAACTTGCCGCCGGGCCCGCCCCACTTCGACGACGAGTGGAGCGTGAAGTCGCGCAGCGTCGCTCCCTTCTTGTACTTCGCGAAGAACAACTCGCGGCCGCGGATCTCCAGGATCCCGTTGTCGCCCACGATCCGCATGTGGTTCAGCGTCGGCGACTCGTTCACCGCGGTCGCGTAGTACCCGGTGGCGCCGTTCGGCCAGGTGAGGAACGCCTCGGCCTGGTCCTCGACCTCGATGTTGTGGATCCGGCAGCCCCATCGGCCGAGCACCGCCGACGGCCGGCCGCATAGGTGGTACAGGAGGTCCGTGGAGTGCGGCGCCTGGTTGACGAGCACGCCGCCGCCCTCCGTCGCCCAGCGCCCGCGCCACGCGTCCGACTCCCAGTACGCCTGCGAGCGATAGCACGGGGCGAGGTAGTAGACGCGGATGATCTCGCCGACCGTCCCGTCCTCCAGCATCTTCTTCACCTTGCGGACGTGCCCGCGCGAGCGGTTCTGGTACATGACGCTGAACACGCAGCCCGACTTCTTCGCCGCCGCGAGCATCCTGTCCACCGGCGAGAGCGTCACGCCGAGCGGCTTCTCCGAGATCACGTGGATCCCGCGCTCGAACGCGTCGACCGCGATCGGCGGATGGTCGTAGTGCGGCGTCGCGATGATCACCGCGTCGACCAGCCCGCTGTCGAGCAGGTCGTGGTGATCGACGAACGCCTTCCCGCCGTACTTCTCCGCCGCCTCGACCGCGCGGTCTTCCACGATGTCGCACATCGCGGTCGCCTGCGCGTTCCGCATCTCGACCAGGTACTCGAGGTGAGCCGTGCCCATGCCGCCGCAGCCGATCACGCCGAATCTGATCTTTGCCATGGCCCTTCCTTTCAAGTGCGCGAACCTGTCATCGACCGGGCCGGTATTCTAGCCGCCGCCGGGGGCCATGTCAAAAGCCACGGGAGCTTCGCACGAGGAAGACAAACCACGGATGCACACCGATGGACACGGATGCGGGCGCACGCCCGCGTTTCGCATTTCGTGATTCGAATTTGGGATAGTTTCGTCGGTGCGTCGTGTCGTCGTGGTCTCTTCTGCGTTCTCCGCGAGCTCTGAGCTGGAGCTATTCGCCCGGTCAGGACGTCACGTTGTGGAGCTCGTCCGAGAGGGTGCGCACGTGGCTCATCTCCTCGCGGATGATGTCGTCGATCTTGCCCCGACCCTGCGCCGGCGGGACCCCCTCGCGCACGCCGACGTAGTAGACGATCGAGTCCTTCTCCAGTCCGATGGCGATGGTCAGGACCTCCTCCAGGGATTCGTCCCCGCTGAGTCTCGCCGACGGATCGGCCCCGACGTCGAACACCTTCCCCTCGGCCATGGCCCGGAGGTACAGCGCCGGGTCGTCCTGGTTTTCGACGTTGAAGAACTGCGAGAGCCATTCGGGGTTGTCCCGGCGCAGGTCCTCGTGCATGCCGATGAAGATGCGCTCGTGGCGGTCCTCCATGGCGGCGAGGTCGCGCAGCTTCCCGCTGGTGTTCGCGTCCTCGGTGTTTTCGGCGGCGGTGCGATAGAACTTCGCGCCGTTCCGCTCGATCTGTTCGGCGATCTCGAATATCTCGTCGGCGTTGAACGGTTGCGCCATCGTCCCTCCTCCTCATCTCGGTTCGCCGGCCTGTCCGGTCGGCAGATACTACTCCTTTTCCCACCGCTTTGCAAGGAGTTCGGCCAGCTCCTCGGGCGTCGTGACCGGCCGGCGGCAGGCGTAGTTCTCGCAGACGTACGCGGCCGGCCGGCCGTCGACCAGCTCGCGGCCGGCGAGCATCGGCACCCGCCGGATCGCCCGCCCGGCGATGTCGGACCCCGGCCGTACCGCCGCCACCACGGCGTCGGGCAGATACCGCGAGCGGACGGCCGCCAGCAGCCGCTCGGTCGCCGCCTCGCCGTGCTGCCCGGCGACCACGATCTCGCGGCGCGGGCCGAGATGGAAGTCGGCCGCGCACAGCAGCCGCGCGTAGGCCTGCGGGCCGCGCTCCACGCGCGTCACGAACAGCCGAAGCGCCCGCTCGCCCTTCGTCCGGCAGGCGTCGTTCATCGTCAGCGTGCCGAGCCGCAGCAGCGCGTGCGCGGCGATCGCGTTCCCGGCAGGGACCGCGCCGTCGTGGGCGTCCTTCTCGCGGACGAGGGCCTCGTGGCCGCCGCCGGCCCGCGAGAAGAACCCGCCGGCCTCGTCGTCCCAGAGCTTCTCGGTCATCTCGGCGGCGAGCGACTCGGCCCGGTCGATCCACGTCGGCTTGAACGTCGCCTCGTAGAGGTCGACCGCGGCCTGGAGCAGGAACGCGTAGTCGCGGAGGAACGCGTCGACGTGGGCCGTGCCAGCGCGGTACGTGTGGAGGAGGTCGCCGTCGGGGCGCATCCGGTCGAAGACGAACTCGGCGGCGACCTGCTCCACACGTACCGCGCCGGCACGGCCCGCGTCGACGCGTTCCTCCGCGACTACGCGTTCCTGCTCCAGGCCGCGGTCGACCTCTACGAGGCGACGTTCAAGCCGACGTGGATCGACCGGGCCGAGTCGCTCGCCG
>JAWODX010000642.1:0-3952 GCA_046483085.1 Planctomycetota bacterium | reverse complement strand
CGACGTGGCAGACGGGGGCGCGGAGCAGGAGCTTCGCCGCCGCCAGGTCCTGCGGGTTCCACGTCATCAGTCGGGCCATGCTCAGCCGGCGGAACGAGAGGCCCGCCGCCTTGGCCTTCGCCTGCAGGTCGATCGGGACGTAGCGGCCGGCCCGGGCGATCGCGTCGGCGTGGCCCTGCGCGATCCGATCCAGCACCCGGTTCCCCCGGCAGGGCAGCTTGCCTCGGCCCACGCGCGCCTCGTTCAGGTCCTTCAACAGCGCGGCGCCCGCCTTGTCCAGGTCGACGTCCGGCGCCGGCGTGGCGAACACCTGGGTGATCCAGTAATGCCCCGTCTTGTCCTGGACGATCCCGATCCCGCAATGGGAGTACTTGTCGTGGAGGATGCTGGCCCGGTGGCGGGGGCTGGCCATGAGGTTTTTCTCGGCCTGCTCGATCGCCCGGCTCTTGGCGACGTTTTCGCCGGCGATGCGGACGCGGATCTTCGCCGTGCGCAGGCGATCCGAGAGCGTGCCGGTGTTCGGCGACTGGTGGCCGAAGAAGTTGTGCCGCATCATGTCCCGGCTGTGCCCCCGGGCGACCTCGGCCAGGCGTGTGTCGGGCTCGAGCGGCTCCTTCTCGTGGTCCCGCCGGTCCTTGTTGACCAGCTCGAGCATCTTCCGTTCGAGCTTGGGAAACGGCACGTCGGCGGCGGGCGCGCTCGGGCCGCAGGACAGGAGGGCGAGACAGAAAAGCGCCGTCAACCGGCGGGAAGGTGGGCCCGGTTGTGGTCCAGGTTCTTCAGGTTCGTCCATACAAGTGATTATACTACCCGCCGCCGCTCCTTCTGTCAATTCTTTCCGCGCCCTCTTTTCCCGGCGACGGCGGGCCGTGCTTGCAATGGGGCCGACGCGCCCATAGAATTGATCTCGACACCGATGACCCTGCCGGCGGCTCCGGAGCGGCTTGTGGCCTCACGCACCGAACTCGACCTCTACGGGAAGATGTTTCTCATCCGCGCGTTCGAACAGCGGATCGGCGACCTGTTCGCCCAGGGCGAGCTCTTCGGGACCACCCACCCCTGCATCGGGCAGGAGGCGACCGCCGTCGGCGTCGTGTCCGCCCTCGACCCGGACGACATCGTGACCAGCACCCACCGCGGCCACGGCCACTTCCTCGCCAAGACCGCCGACGTGAACGGGCTGATGGCCGAGATCATGGGGAAGGCGACCGGGGTGTGCGGCGGACGGGGCGGCTCGCAGCACCTCCACGCCGGGGACTTCTACGCGAACGGGATCACCGGCGGGATGGGCGTCGTCGGAACCGGAATGGCCCTGGCCGAGAAGCGGAAGCAATCGGGCCGCATCGTCTGCTCCTTCATCGGCGACGGCGCCCTCGCCCAGGGCGTCCTGCACGAGGCCATGAACATGGCCTCGCTGTGGGACGCGCCGATCCTCTACGCACTGGAGAACAACCTGTACGCGATGAGCACGCACGTCCGCGACGCGCTGGCCGGCGATCTCCTGGCACGCGGCGCCGCGCTCGGCATCGAGGGCCGCGCGGTCGACTGCGAGGACGTGCTCGATATCTGTGACGCGGCCGGCCGGGCCGCGCAGTTCGTCCGGGCGAACAGCCGCCCGTATCTCCTCGAACTCCGGACCTACCGCTTCTCCGGACACAGCATCAACGACGAGCGGGCGTACCGCACGCGCGAGGAGGAAGAGGACTGGCAGGCGCGCGACCCGCTGGCCCGGCTGGCGTCGCGCCTCGATGAAGCAGAGCGCGAACCGATCGAGGCGCGCTGCCGGGACCGGATCGACCGGGCGATCGCCGCCGCTCGAAAAGCACCCGTCCAGGACTTCGGCGACATCGGCGCGGGACTATGGCAAAGCTGACCGTGGGCAAGGCGATCACGGCGGGGCTGCGGGCGAAGCTCGCCGCCGATCCGACCGTCGTCCTCTTCGGCGAGGACATCCGCGACCCCTACGGCGGCGCGTTCCGCATCACCCGCGGCCTGTCGGCCGAGTTCCCCGACCGGCTGGTGAACACCCCGATCAGCGAGGCGGCCACCGTCGGCCTGGCCACCGGCATGGCGCTGCGCGGGCTCCGGCCCGTCGTCGAGATGATGTTCGGCGACTTCATCGCGCTGGCCGCCGACCAGCTCATCAACCACGCGGCGAAATTCAGTTGGATGTACAACGGCGCGGCCGCCGTCCCGCTCGTCGTCCGGGCGCCCATGGGCGGCCGACGGGGCTACGGACCCACACACAGCCAGTCGCTCGAGCGCACGCTCCTCAGCACCCCCGGGCTCCGGATCGTGGCCCCGACCCACCGCCACGACGCCGCAGCGCTCGTCGCGGCAGCCATCGACGACCCGAACCCCGTCATCTTCATCGAGGGGAAACTGCTCTACGCCACGGAGCAGAGCACGGTGAGCAAGGCGTACGACATCGCCCTCACGCGCCCGCCGTACCCGGTGGCCGTGCTGAACAACGCGGCGGGCGAGCGGGCGAGCGTGACCGTGGTGACGTACGGGCCGATGCTCCCGGTCGTCGAGCGGGCGATGACGGCGGCGTTCAACGAAGACGAGGTGACGTGCGAGATCGTCGCCCCGTCCGAGATCGGCCCGCTGGACACGGCGCTGATCGGGGAATCGTTGACTCGGACCGGCCGGCTGATCGTGGCCGAAGAGGGGCCGAGGTCGTGGGGCTGGGCGGCCGAGGTCGTAGCCCGCGCCGTCGAGCGCTGGGGCGACCGGCTGGCCGCCAGGCCCGTCCGCGTGGCCGGGCGAGACCTCCCCCTGCCCACCTCGCGCACCCTCGAAGATCACATCCTGCCCGGCTCGGAGGACGTCCGGGCGGCCGTGGAGGCGGTGATGCTGCAATGACCGAGAATGAAGACCCGCGCGTGCATGCCATCCGCCTGCCCCGGCTGAACGTGAACGAGGACACGGCGACGGTGGTGGCGTGGGCCGTCGACGACGCCCGGCGCGTCGGCCCCGACGACGTGGTCTGCACGGTCGAGACGAACAAGGCCGCCGTCGACCTGGACGCCGGTGCGGAGGGATTCCTTCGCCACCGCGCGAAGCCCGGCGAGGAGTACGCCGTCGGCGAGGTCCTGGGGTTCGTCACCGGGCGGCCGGACGACCCGCTCCCCGCGCCCGAGCCGGCCGGGCGGCCCGAGCCGGCGGAAACCGGAACGCCCGAGCCCGCCGAGGCGCGCCCGCCCCGCGCCCGGGCCACGCTCAAGGCGCGCCGGCTCGGCGCCGAGCTGGGCATCGACATCTCGCAGGTCAAGCAGCAGGGGGTCATTCGCGAGGCGGACGTCCGGCAGTACGCCGAGTCCGCCGAGTCGCCGGCCCGCCCGCCGGCCCCCCCGAAGGCGGGCAGGCAATACAACGCCACGATCGCGGGGACCGGCTCGTACCTGCCCGAGCGGGTGCTCACCAACAACGACGTGATCTCGATCGCGAACATCAACACGAGCGACGAGTGGATTCGGAAGCGGGTGGGGGTGGTCGAGCGGCGGTTCGCGGCGGACGACGAGGCGACGTCGGACCTCGGCCTGAAGGCGGCGCGCCGGGCACTCGACGCCGCCGACGTCCGGCCCGAACAGCTCGGCATGATCGCCCTCGCCACGACCGTGCCCGACCGCATCTTCCCCGGCACGGCCTGCATCGTGCAGGGCAAGATCGGCGCCCCGAACGCCATGGCGTTCGACCTGCCGGTCATGTGCACGGGGACGGTCTACGCGCTGGACATCGCCCGGCGCTACATCGAGGACGGCACGATGGAATACGCGCTGGTGATCGGGTCGGAGGTCTACTCGCGGATGCTCGACTTCACCGACCGCAGCTCGTGCATCTACTTCGGGGACGGCGCCGGGGCGATGGTCGTGGGCCGCGCCCCCGCCGACGAGCCGGGCATCCTCACGTCGTACGTGCAGACCGACGGGACGGGCTACGAGACGATCAC
>JAWODX010000389.1:0-4772 GCA_046483085.1 Planctomycetota bacterium | reverse complement strand
ACAAGACCGGCCGGGCCACACACTTCCGTGCCGCCCCCGCACCGCCTGCGTCACTGCGTTACTCCGTCACTGCGTTACTTGCCTTTCTGCTGCCGCTTCTGAATCTTCGCCCATTCGTCGCGGAGGCCCGCCGTCAGGTTGAAGACGGGGCGGTCGGGCGCGGCGTCCGGGTCGACGATGAAGTACCCCTTCCGCTCGAACTGGCACCGGTACCCCGGCTCGGCCCCGGCGAGGGACGGTTCCACCTTCGCATCGGCGATGACCTCGAGCGAATCGGGCGCCAGGCCCGCCTTCCAGTCCTCGCCGTCCGGCACGTCCATCGGGTCCTCGGCGGCGAAGAGGCGGCCGTACAGGCGGACCTCCGCCTCCACGGCGTGCTCGGCCGAGACCCAGTGCAGCGTGGCTTTGACCTTGCGGCCGTCGGGGGCGTCGCCGCCGCGCGTCGCCGGGTCGTACGTGCACCGGAGTTCCGTGACGTTGCCCGCCTCGTCCTTCACGACGTCCGTGCACGTGATGAAGTAGGCGTACCGGAGGCGCACCTCGCGGCCGGGGGCGAGGCGGTAGAACTTCTTGGGCGGGTCCTCGAGAAAATCATCCTGCTCGATGTAGAGCACCCGCGAGAACGGCACCCGGCGGGTGCCGGCGGACGGGTCCTCCGGGTTGTTGATCGCCTCCAGGTCCTCGGTCTCGCCCTCGGGGTAGTTCTCGATGACGACCCGCAGCGGCCGCAGGACGCCCATCACCCGCGGGGCCACCTGGTTCAGGTGGTCGCGGACGCAGTGCTCCAGCAGCCGGACGTCGACCGTGCTCTCAGTTCTAGCGACACCCACGCGGTCTAGAAAAGAGCGGATGGCCTCGGGCGTGTACCCCCGCCGGCGCATGCCGCAGAGCGTGGGCATCCGCGGGTCGTCCCATCCGCGGACGAGCCCGTCGCGCACCAGTTCGGCCAGCCGCCGCTTGCTCATCACGGTGTGCGTCATCTCGAGGCGCGCAAACTCGATCTGCTGCGGATGGTGGACGCCTAGCGCATCGAGGAACCAGTCGTACAGGGGCCGGTGGTTCTCGAACTCCAGCGAACAGAGGCTGTGCGTGATGCCCTCGATCGAGTCCTCCAGGCCGTGGGCCCAGTCGTAGGTGGGGTAGATGCACCAGGCGTCGCCGGTGCGGTGGTGCGACGCATGGAGAATCCGATACATGACGGGATCGCGCAGGTTCAGGTTCGGCGAGGCCATGTCGATCTTCGCGCGGAGGACGCGGGCGCCGTCGGGGAACTCGCCGGCCCGCATCCGCCGGAAGAGGTCGAGGTTCTCCTCCACCGGGCGGCCGCGGTACGGGCCCGGCCGGCCCGGTTCGGTCAGCGTGCCGCGAAACCTGCGGATCTCCTCGGCCGAGAGGTCGTCCACGTACGCGTCGCCCTGTTCGATCAACTGGACGGCATACTCGTACATCTCGTCGAAGTAATCGGAGGCGTAGCAGAGGTTCTCCCAGGCGTAGCCCATCCAGCGGACGTCTTCCTGGATGGCCTCGGCGAAGGCGGCCTCCTCCTTGATGGGGTTCGTGTCGTCGAAGCGGAGGTTGCACGTGCCGCCGAACTCCTCGGCGACGCCGAAGTCGATGGAGAAGGCCTTGGCGTGGCCGATGTGGAGGTAGCCGTTCGGCTCGGGCGGGAAGCGGGTGCGGACCCGTCCGTCCCACTTGCCCTCGGCGACGTCGCGCGCGACGATCTCGCGGATGAAATCGCGGGGGCGGGCGGTCTCGTTTTCCGTCATGGTTGACGCTCCTCGGCAGTTCGTTTCTTAACGCAGAGATCGCGGAGAACGCAGAGAACGGCGGAGAGCGGCGGCAAGGCTGGTGAAAAGCGTTGTCATTCTGAGATCTCGCCTGCGAGGCCGAAGAATCTCGCCGCGCTCCGGACTCCGAGGCGGCTAGTCTACAGCATGCACTGCCAAGACGCAAACACACGAAAAGTTCGCTCCCGCCGAGAGTACAACAATGCAAGACCCGGGATCCCGCCAAGCCAGTCTTCCCTTGCCATTGTAGTTTTGGTAGGCTTTCACTATGCTGTTTGCAGACCATCATCCAGTCGTACAAGATAAGGGGCCTTGCGGATGCGAAATACACTTCAGACTATCGCAGCCGTCGCGATCGGGTTCATTGTAACGCTTTTTCTAAACGCTGGCATTGAGTACATCCTGCAACAGAAAGCCAGCGTGAAGGTGGGCCCATGCTTGAGCGTGGCTGACCAAAAGGTCGTTCCAGTAGATGTGGCGAATCTTACCGAAGCGCCTTTGAGTGGTCTCAGGCTGTTAATCCCTAAGGAGGCCGATCCTCATGCACTAAGTGCTTCTGATCCGATCAGAATTGAGCAAGTCCCCAGGAACGCAGGGGTGGAGGATCAGATCGAAATACTCATAGAAGGCTTCAAACCCAGAAGACTGACACGATTGCTGGTGCCCATTCCCAATAGAGCAGAGGCGGATTCCGTGTCACTGGCGAATCCAAAAGAGATCGGCGCCGAAATGGAACCGGTAGAAAAATTGAGGGCCCCTCTTGTCAGGGCAACGCGAACAGTATTGCCCATCGCTATTATATATGCGCTATTCTATGCTGGTCTCATGTTTTGGCTGCAGGGGAAAGAGCGTGAACTTCAGCGGCAGAGCACGCAACAGAAGGACAAAATCGCGGATCTTGAGAAAGATATTGAAGCCGCTGAAACACGCCGGCAGCAGGGGATCAGAGAAATGCGCAGAGTAGGCGGAAAGATCAAGCTGCAGCTACTATCCCAAATCACTGATTACGAACGCGAGCTGAATTTCTGGCGCGACACGTTGCGCAAATTCCTTTACCAATGTGGCAGGTCGGATGCCGACGCGGAGAGATTGCTGCAAAGCGTGACGAGTAATCTTGAAACCTACAAGACCCGAGGTTCCGCGGCACCAGCGTTTGAGGCTGCCAAGTTTATGTCAGAGACGTTCTTGAATCACGAAGATGACGAGTCAGAACCGGGGCCCTCTGAAGCATAGCAAACAAAGAGCTCTATTGTTAGAGTTATGCGAAAGGGCCCAAGCCTGAGCCACGGCGAGATTCCTCGACTCGTCCCGGCAAGCCGGGACTCGCTCGGAATGACAGCGCGCCGGTGCCCTGCGCAGGGTGAAAGCCCGTCGCGCCTGCGCCTCCGGCGCAGGCAGTCTCTCTCCTTTGCCTTTTGGTTTTTTCTTTTCTCTATCTTTCCTCTGCGCTCTCCGCGGTCTCTGCGTTAAGAATCGCTACGCCAAAACCACCCGCTCGGCTGCGCCTCGCGGCTAAAAGGGCGCGCGGGCACCCCATTCGTGCGGCACCGCCCCCCGGCGCCTGCGTTACTGCGTTACTCCGTCACTTCGTCACTGTCCGGAAGCGACCGTGCCTTGTCGATGGCCTCATCGATCCGGTCGAGGCATTCCCGGCGGCCGAGGATCTCCATCGTCTCGAAGAGCGGCGTCGAGACCCGCCGGCAGGTCACGGCCACCCGCAGCGGGGCGAAGAGTTCGCCCGCTTTCCAGCCGAGCCGCTCGGCCAGGTCGCGGAGGGCCTGTTCCAGGGCCGCGGCGTCGTACCGGCCGGTGCCGGGCGAGGTCGGCGAGGACGGCGTGCCGACCTCCGCCCCGAGGAGCGGGTTCGCGATCGTCTTCTTCATCTCCTCCAGGGCGGCGAGCGTCTCGGGACCCGTCCGGGTGGGTTTCTTCTTCTTGCCCTTGGTGGGGATGAGGAGGTCGGCCTCGTACGGCTCGCGCTCGACGAAGAAGCCGACGCCGGGGGCGAACTCCGACAGCCGCCGCATCCGTTCCTGCATCAGGGCGACGATGGCCGTCAGATGCGCCTCATCGTACCTCGCGTCGAGCGCCTCCGGCAGGAACGTCTCGGCGCGCAGGCGCTCGAGCAACGCCTCGGGCGTCAGCCGGCGGATCCACCGGCCGTTCAGCCACTCGAACTTATCCAGGTCGAACACGGGGCCGGAGGTGACGAGCCTTTCGGTCGAGAACGCCGCCAGGAACTCGTCCTTCGAGAAGATTTCCCGCCCCTCCGGCATCGAGTGGCCCAGGAGGCCCAGGTAGTTGACGACGGCCTCCGGCAGGAACCCCTCCGCCCGGTACCACGCCACGCTGACGGGGCTGGCGCGCTTCGAGAGTTTCGACTTGTCCGGGTTCCTGAGCAGCGGCAGGTGATGGAACCGCGGCGGTTCCCACCCGAAGGCCCCGTACAGCAGGACGTGCTTGGGCGTGGAGACGATCCATTCCTCGGCCCGGACCACGTCGGTGACGCCCATGAGATGGTCGTCGACGACGACCGCCAGATGGTAGGTGGGGTAGCCGTCGGACTTCAGGAGGACCTGGTCGTCGATCTCGCGGTTGTCGATGACGATCTCGCCGCGCAGGCCGTCGGCGAACCGCGTCTGGCCCTCCATCGGGACGGCGAGGCGGACGGTGTGCGGCTCGCCGTCGGCGGCCCGTCGGTCGGATTCCTCGGGCGGCAGGGTGCGGCACTTGCGGTCGTAGCCGGTGGCCTGGCCGGCCTTCTGCCGGGTCTGGCGGACCTCGGCCAGCCGCTCCGGCGGGCAGAAGCACCGGTACGCGTGGCCCTCGGCGAGCAGGCGGTCGACGTGCTCGCGGTAGACGTCCAGCCGCTCGCTCTGCCGGTACGGGCCGACCGGGCCGCCGACGTCCGGACCCTCGTCGTGGTCGAGGCCGAGCCAGTCGAGGGCGTCGAGGAAGACCTGCTCGGCCCCTTCGACGAAG
>JAWODX010000517.1:0-3050 GCA_046483085.1 Planctomycetota bacterium | reverse complement strand
GCGCGGAAACTATGGTTGATGGCGTAGCAACCGAAATCCTTTTCTATAGATAGTCTCTATTTATTATTACGATGTAAATATGTCGATGAATGAATATGTTGGTGTCCTTGGATGACTTAAATATTTTTGGAGATTCCGGTGTGTGAAGTTAAGGCTATATATGGAAACAGTGGGGTTGATTAGCGTATTCGCGTGAGGCAGCGTTGTAGTGTTAGCGTCCCGGGCTATGGGTCAGACGCACCGGCGTTACTTTTGAGGACGGCGGTGGCGTGGCGGGCGAAGTGGCCGCGGAGATCGCGGGTGTAGGTCCGCAGGATCCGCTCGCCGAGGCCGTCGTGATCGCCGCACCGATAGAGGGCGCGCGCGAGGACGAGCTCGCGAAGGCATTCGTTCCGGTTGCTCCGCGTGACGGTCTTCCTTCCGTCGCGTCCTTCGACCAGGCGCTTCGTGACGGCGTGCCCGCTCATCCCGGGGCGCCGGAGCAGCCCGGCGAGCGGCCGGGCGGCGGCGGAGTCGCCCAGCGTCTCGAACGCCATGGCGAGCGCCCGGCAGTGGGAGAACGACGGCTTCTCGTGGACGGAGTCGAGCTTCTGGAGCAGGGGCCGGAGCGCTCGCTTGTCGCCGGTCCGGCCCAGGGCGATGATCTGGGTGTCGAGCCGGCTGAGCGACCGGCCGTACTGGCCCATGCCGCGGAAGTTCCAGCCCCGGTCCCACTCGGCGGAGCGGACCGCGTCGGCGAGCGTCTCGACCCCGGCCGCGTCGCCGAGGATCCCGAGCACCTCGGCGTAGACGAGCTTCGCGTCATTGTCCGTCGCGGTGTCATGGGCGCGGCGGAGGAGCGGCAGGGCGACCTTCTGCCGGGCGAGCACGACGGGGAGCCCCCGGTAGCGATCGCCGAGCGAACGGACCGCGTCGGCGACCTCCGCCTTCGGGATCGGGAACGAGTCCTGGTGGGCCAGCACCGCCTTCGGGAGATTGCCCTTCTCGACCAGGTGCTTCTGAAGGGAGCGGACGTCGATCTTGCGCGTGTGCCCGCCGAGCCGCGCGGCCATCGCCGCGGCACGGCCCGCCGCGTAGCCCTGGTTCTGCAGGTCGGGCTGCATGCGGACGAACGGCATGGCGTCGCGGTGCACGCTCGTGCCCAGCCCGGTGACGAGCAGCCCGTCGAGCCCCTTCGGCAGCAGGCAGCGATACGGCGTGTAGCACCTGACGCTGCCGTGCATGCTCCGCGTGGGGATGAGCAGGAAGAGCGGGTGCACGGTGAAGCCGTGGGTATCGAAATTACTGCGTGACCAGACGACGCTGTCTGGGAACGTGCGGCGGCTCATCTGGTCGAGCGGGCTGAGGGTGTAGTCGCCGACGACGCGCCGCCGTTCACGGGTGTCGACGATCTGGGCGAGGTCGAACGCGCCGCGATACTTCCGCCGGGCGTAGAGGAAGAGGTGGGTGATGTCGGCCGGGTCGCCGTCGTCGGCGAAGACGTAGTCGGTGTTCGTGTAGTTCGCGCCGAGCTCGCGCGGCGGCAGGCCGGCGCCCTGGACGGCGATGTGCGAGCCGTCGGTGTAGGTGCAGGCGGCGCCCGCGGCGGCCGCGATGTCCGCGTTCCCCGTCGAGTCGATCACGGCCCGGGCGAGCACGACGCCGCGGCCGCGCGGCGTGGCCACGACGACGCCCTTGACCTGCGCGTCCTCGACGAACGCGCCGACGCCCATCGTGCCGAACCAGATGTCGCCGCCGGCGTTCCGGATCTCGCGTCGATACCACTCCATCTTCCACGGCACGTCCCGGCCCGAGGGGACCGCTCTCGTGAATCCGCCCCGGTAGCCGTGGTAGTACCGGCCGATCAGGCCGAGGGTGCTGACGCCACCGAGCCCGTGCAGGTACTCGACGACGAGGGTCTTCGCGCCGGCGCGTGCCGCGCCGATGGCCGCCGGGGCGCCGCTGGTCCCGCCGCCGACCACGACCACGTCGTAGGCGCCGAGAACGGGGACCGAGCGCTCGGGCTGGCGGACGGTCGGGTGCCTTCGGCCGGGCCGCACGCCGCCGAGCAGCTCGAGCACGTCGCCCGCCGCCGCCGGGTTCGCCCCCTTCGCCCCGGCGACACGCGGCGCCTTCGGGTCCGACAGCCGCTCCGCCTCGGCGGCGGCGATCTCGCCGATCTTCGAGCCGAGCCGGATGAGGGCCGGCGGGCGCAGGATCACCTCCGCCGCTTCGCGGCCCACGTCGGCACGGCCGCTGAGGACGAAGAGCCGGCCGATCTCCGCCGGCCGGAAGGCGCGAACCCACGGGCCGGGCGTGGATGCATCGGGGGCGGGCATCTTGAACGGTGCGGCCGCGTCGTTCTTGCGGCGGCTCTGAACCCGGCTGTCGGGCACGCGGAACAGAGAGTCGCACGCGCCGAGCTGGCCCTTGACGAACGTGAGGTCGCGGGCCGCTTGCTCGGCCTCGGCGAGGGCGGCGAAGCGGTTCGATTCGAGCGGGAGGGTGAGCGTGTATTCGATGAGGTCAACCGGGCCGCGGCCGGCGGTCCTGCGGCGGCGGCCCCCCGGGATGAACGGCGACCGGATCGTGCGGACGTTCGCGATGCCCTTCCCTTCTTGTGGTTCGCCGCCGATGACGACCCGCTTGAACGCGTGGGGCCCGGGCCGGAAGCCCCGGAACCCGGCGCCGGCGAGCCGGGCGACGGTCGCGTCGGGCGTCGCGTCGATGATCGTCTTCGCGACGACGGCCTGGCGCCCGGCGCGGTTGGCCATGACGATCCCGGCGAGCTCACCGTCGCGGTCGCGGAGCACGTCGGTCGGGTAGCAGCCGAAGAGGAAGTCGACGCCGGCGTCGAGCAGGGCGTCCTCGAGGGCCTTCTTGACGTGCATTGGCCGGACGGGGACGCTGTGGGTCGGCTCGGGGGCCGCGGCCGCTCGTTGCTCGATGACGAGGATCTCGCCGAGCAGGAGGCGGGGGGCGTCGTCGGCCTTCTCGACGGCGAGCTTTAGGTACCGGGCCTTCGTCTCGAGCGCTGCAGCCAGTTCACGGACGCCGCCGTGGGGGCCTTT
>JAWODX010000491.1:0-4607 GCA_046483085.1 Planctomycetota bacterium | reverse complement strand
TATATATGATGCATTGCACATGCACTTCTTTATTTTTAAAAATATTTTTGATTTTTTGAAATTTTGATTTTTTGTATAAATATCTTGTCCTCCCGCCGGGGGAGCGGGCGGCCCGGTTCCGCACGGTCGCCGCGCTCGCCCGGCCCGGCCGGCTGCTCGCCACGACTGCCGGCTGCCTGGAGGGCGTCATCGCCGAGTCGCCGCGCGGTACGAACGGGTTCGGCTATGACCCGGTCTTTTATCTGCCGGAGTTTGGCCGAACGTGCGCGGAGCTGAGCCCGGCGGAGAAGAACCGGGTGAGCCATCGCGGACGCGCGTTCCGGAAACTGAAGCGTCGCCTGCCGGACCTCCTGGGCGTCGGGCGCCCGCAGGATGACCGGTGAACGACCTGCACCGAGCCCGGCTCTTCGGCGGGTCCACGCCATGGATCGGGCATGGGCGCCGGGATCGGGGACCGGGTCCCGTCCGTCCCGTGCGTTCTGCCAGACGCTGTGTGATAAGAGGCTCGAAGTGAGGGGACAAACGTTATGAAGTCACGAGCCGTAGGCATTGACCTGGGCGGGACGAACATCAAGGGCGGGCTCGTCGAGCGCGACGGGACCGTCCTGGCGAAGAAGAGCGTTCGCACGGAGGCGGCGGGCGGCGCCGACCACGTGATCGGCCGCATCGCGGGACTGGTCGACGATGTGATCGCCGAGGGGGGCGCCGCGAAAACGGACGTGGTCGGCGTCTGTGTCGGTTCGCCCGGCCCGCTCGACGGCGAGACGGGGGTCATCTACGAGGCGCCGAACCTGGGCTGGTACGACGTGCCGCTCGGCGAGAAGCTCGCGCCGCGGGTCGGGCTGCCGGTGTGGATCGAGAACGACGCGAACGTGGCGGCGTTCGGCGAGGCGTGGGTCGGCGCCGGGCGCGGGCTCGAGTGCGTGATCCTGCTGACGCTGGGGACGGGGATCGGGGGCGGGATCGTGCTCGGCGGCCGGCTGTGGCGCGGGGTACACGGCACCGGCGCCGAGCTGGGGCACATGACGATCGACTATGACGGGGTGCGCTGCAACTGCGGGAGCCGCGGCTGCATCGAGGCGTACGCGTCGGCCCCGGCCGTCGTCCGCCGGATGCGGGAGGCGATCGACGCGGGCGGCGAGTCGGCACTGCGCCCGGCGTTCGACATGGGCGAGGAGGTGGAGGCCAAGCAGGTGTACGAGGCGGCGGCGGACGGCGACGCCCTCGCCCGCGAGGTGATGGAGCAGACCGGGCGGTTCCTGGGGATCGCGGTGGCCAGCTACGTGAACATCTTCGACCCGAACTGCGTCGTGCTGCACGGCGGGATGGTGAACGCGGGCGACATGCTGCTCGAGCCGCTGGTCGAGGAGATGAACGCCCGGTCATTCGAGTCCTGCCGCCGCGGCCTCCGGGTCCTGCCCTCGGCGCTCAAGGGCGAGGCGGGGCTGGTGGGTGCGGCGGGCTGTGCGTTTGCGGGGGTGTCAAGATATTATGGTTGCGGCCAACGCGGTCATCCGTAGCATGGTCGGGGGACACGATCCGGAACGGCTTCGCGTTCCGGTCATGTCCCCCGACGTCTTTGCCGCCGCCGGAGGATTCTACTTGACAGAGCCGCCGCGGCGGGTGGTATAATCGCGGTCCGGCGTGGTGGGGCCCGGGCTGTCCGGCGGCGACGGGAGAGCACAATGAGCGAAGATCAGGGACCTGCGAACCTTCAGGAAGCGGTGGAGCGGTCGTACCGCGTGCAGTGGGGCGGGCGCCGGTACTGCACCATCGCGGCCGTCGTCCTCATCGTCCTCTCGGTGCTCAGCGGCTTCATGCTGACCGTGGCCAGCCGTTGGTTCGTGTTCGGCACCACCGTGCTGAAGATCGTCGAGTTCTCGGCCATGACCACGAGCTTCATCTGCCTGATCGCGGCCGTGCTCTTCGCCCTGGAGGCGGTGATCCGCGCGCAGCGCGAGCGGGGCGAGCTGCCGGACCGGACGATCCATTTCGGCCTCACGCTCAGCGTCATCACCCTCGCCGGGCTCCTCTTCCTCCTCTTCATGGTGGTCATGCCGTGGAGCCGGGACGGGATCGGCGAGTCGCAGGCGAAAATCATCCGCTTCATCCTCTTCCTGTTCTGCGCCGTCGCCTGGCTCGGCGCCGTGGTGATGTGCTCGGCCGGGATCACCATGCTGGTGACCCGACACAACTCGCTGGTCGAGGTCAACAATACGTCCGAGGGGACCAATCTCCTGTTCAAGCGCGGCTACAGCAGCGAAATCCTCAAGCTGTCCATCGCCTCCCTCATCCCCCTCATCGTCTTCGTGGTCGCCCTCCTCATGGTGGGGGTCGACATCCTGATCGGGAGCTGACGGGGGCGCCCCGCGATTCACCAGTCTTCCAGGCCCACCTGGGGCAGGCCGTAGGCGCGATGGAGCACCTGGATGGGATGGATGACGCGCTTGCCCGACCCTTGCTGGAGCTGCATGGCGCAGTAGCTGCACTCGGTCAGGCCGTAGCGGACGTCGAGGTCCCGGAGCTCGTCGAAGAGCGGCCGGCCGATCTGCATCGACAGGTCGTAGTTCTTCTGGAGCAGGCCGAACGTGCCGGCCATCCCGCAGCAGCCGCCGCCCAGGTCGGCCACCGGGAGCTCCGGCACCAGCCGCAGCAACTCGAGCGCCGGCGTGCCGATCTGCATCGCCCGCAGGTGGCACGGCGCGTGATACGCCATCGGGACGGGCAGCGCCCGGAACCGGGTGTCGAGCCGCCCGGCGCGGTGCAGACTGAGCAGGAACTGCATCAGGTCGAATGACGCCGCAGAGACCGCCCGGGCCGCCGGCGTGTCGATGCAATCCAGCATCTCCTTCTTCACGTACAGCGCCGCACGCGGCTCGGCGAAAACCACCCGGTACCCCTCCTCGACCAGCGGGCCCACCCGCTTCAGCAGTTTCTCCGCCTGCCTGCGGGCCCCGGCCACGTCCCCGTAGAGCATGCGTGTCTTCCCCGAGGCCAGCTCGCTGACGATCTCCACCTCCACCGCGTTCCGGACCAGCACGTCGCGCGTGCACTCGACCACGTCCGGCTTGCAGCAATCGCTGATCAGGTCGGTGAAATAGACGACGCGCTCGCGGGTCGTGCTCAGCGTGGGCCGGTGGCGGCCGGCGAGATTGCGGACGCGGACGGGCGGGAACGCGCGCTTCGCCGCGATGCCGAACGCCTTCTCGGCGAGGAGCCGACCGAGGCGGTTCCGGAGGAAGAGGTTGCTGACGACCGGGAACGTGCCCAGGGCGGAGAGGACCCGGCTCCACTGGCGCGCCAGCTTCTCGTCGCGCCCCAGCCCGCCCTTCTCGGCCCGGCGGGCGCGGAGCTCGACCATCAGCTTCGCCACGTCGATCCCCGCCGGGCACTCGACCGAGCACATGCGGCAGGAGAGGCACAGGTCGGTGAGCCGCGCCATGTCGTCGACCATCTCGTCCTCGGGCGGGAGCGTGCCCCGGTTCGAGAGCACGTGCCGGAGGATGTTCGCCTTCGCCCGCGGCGACGCCTCTTCGGTCTGCAGCGCCTTGTACACCGGGCACATCGCGACCAGGTCGGTCAGCGACCGGCAGGCGCCGCAGCCGTGACACCGCTCGATCACGTCGCCCCGCGGCTCCTCGGGATAGAGCAGCTTCGGCTCGATCCGCCGCCGGCTGTACGACGAGCCGTACCGCAGGTTCGACACGATCGTCCCCCGCTCGGCCCCGACCTTGATCCCCGGGTTCAGCCGGCCCTCGGGATCGAAGGCCTGCTTGACCTGGCCGAACACGTCGCACAGGTCGCCGTACTGCGTGCGGAGGAACTCGCTGCGCGCCAGCCCGTCGCCGTGCCCGCTGGAGATGGTCCCGCCCATCTCGGCGACCATCTCGAAGACCTCCGCCGCCGCCTCGCGCATCGCGTGCACCCCCGCCTCGTCCTTCAGGTCGAGCAGCGGCCGCGCCGACAGGTTGCCGTGCCCGACGTGACCGCTGACCGCCACGTCGAGGCCGTGGCGGGCCAGCACGTCGGTGAGCCGGCGGGCGCAGCTCGAGATCATGTCGGGCTCGACGGCGATGTCCTCGACGAACGGGATGACACGACGGGGCTCGTGGAGGTTCTGCAGGAGGTTGAGGGCGGCCTTTCGGAAGGCGCGGGCGTCGTCGATGTCGGGCTCGGCGGTGGCCGCGACCGAGTCGACCGCGGTCCCGCCCTCCTCGGCCAGCAGCCGCTCCGCCTCCATCAGCTTGGGGATCACCTCGTCGTTGTCGGCGCCGTCGAACTCGGCGACGAGAACCGACTGGACCTTGTCGCGGAAGAAGTGGGCGAGGTCGGGCCGTGCCCGGCGGACGAGGTCGAGCGCCCGCCCGTCGATCAGGTCGAGCGAGCACGGGCCGTGATCGAGCAGCGGCCGGACGCTGTCGGCGGCGAGCTGGAGCGTCTCGAAGTAGAGGACGAGGACGCCGGCCATCGGGGCCGGCTCGGCGGTGGACAGCGTCGCTTGCGTGATCACCGCCAGCGTCCCCTCCGAGCCGGTGACCAGTTGCCCCAGGTCGAGCACGCCGCGGTACTGCGCGCGGTCGAGCCGATAGCCGCTCGAATTGACGGGG
>JAWODX010000408.1:0-6173 GCA_046483085.1 Planctomycetota bacterium | reverse complement strand
GGTGTACGTTCTGACCGGGCCGAAGAAGGTCGAGCTGATCAAGTTCAGCGGGATCAAGCAGCCGCGCGAGGTCGCCCGGCTGCACGTGAAGACCTATCGCTGGTCGCTGCCCACGTGGCGGGCGCTGATGGTGCTCGACGATTCGGCCGACCCGCCGGTGATCTGGTGCAGCTCGAACTTCTATCGGATCGAGGACCTGGGCGAGAAGTTCGGCGAGCCCGTCCGGGTGTTGAGCGAGGAACGGAACGGGCCGCGCCCGATGGCGTCGGTGATGGAGCTGAGCGTGGACCGCGTCCACGACGTCCTGTACGTGAACAACCGGCGCCGCTGCGACCTGACGAGCGGCGCGTGGTCGTGGTTCAAGACGCCCGGCGGGCGGATGTGGCCGCGGAGCAATCCGGGCAGCGCCAGCGGCACGGCGGGGCGCGACGGGAACTACTACGTGAACCTGGGAGCGAGGCGGGCACGGATCATCCGCTACGGGTCCGACCTCACGCTGCGGAAGTTCCCGCCGACCGCTCTCGCCACCGACGACGAAGGGCGCCCGGTCCCTCCCCCGCGCGAGCAATTGAAGCCGACGGACCCGCTCACGGATGAGGAGGGCCGGCTGCGGGGCTACGCTCGGAACCGCGGGCGCGGCCAGACCGCCGACCGCCAGGGCAACGTGTACGTGCTGTGGAAGAAGTGCTGCGAGACCGCCGACGAGGGCGATTTCCACCGGGCGCACGTGCTCTCGAAGTACGCGCCCGACGGCCGGCCGCTGGCGAAGAAGCTCATCAACTGCCAGATACCCAGCATCAGTTCGCCCCGCGTGGATCGGGCGGGGAACCTCTACGTGGCGGTCGGCCTGCGGCCGGGCAACGCGACCGTCCCGGCCGAGCTCCTGGGCCAGGTCCGCCGCGGCGCCGCCGATCCCGATTGCGTGAACGATGTGAACACGTATCCGATGATCTACGGCAGCATCATCAAGTTCGGGCCGAAAGGCGGGACGATCTTCCAGGGGGCCGGCGGGACGCGCTGTAATTTCGCGTACGGCGAGCCGATCGACGTCCAGGGCGCGAAATGGATCGTCCCGGGGGTCAGCGTGGCCAGCTCGTGGTCGACCCCGAAGAAGACGAACGGGACGACGATCACGTGCCTGTGCGAGCACCCGGTGATCGACGTCGACGAGTTCGGCCGGGCGTTCTTCCCCGACGCCGGGCGGGCGCGGGTCGGCGTGGTCGACACGGCGGGCAACCGGATCACGACGTTCGGCCGATACGGGAACCCCGATTCGACCGGGCTCCGGTTCTGGTGGCCCCAGGCGGTGGGCGTGACCGACACCCACGCCTACGTCGGCGACCGGCTGAACCGGCGGATCGTCGTCGCCCGGCTCGGATACGCAGCGGAAGCCACTTGCGAGGTGAAATAGCATGCGACAGGCGGCGCTCGTCTCGATCCTGCTGATTGGGTGGCTGGCCAGCGCGTCCGCGGCCGAGTGGACCGTGGCCTACCAGGGCCAGAAAGGGAAGCTCGGTATGGCGCCGTACTGCAAGCCGGTTCTCCTGCCCGACGGGCGGCTCTTCGTGTGGACGCCCCTGTTTCCCTCCACCCTCGACCTGGAGACGGGGGCGTGGACGCGGCTCGTGCCCGAGGGCAAGGAGGCCTGGCGCGAGACGCTGCCCGAGGTCCGGCGCCGCGGGACGCGCTGGGGGAATGACCTCTCGTTCCACGAGGTCGACGGGATCACGTACCCGATCTGGATGACGCACTTCAACCAGCTTTGCTACGTCCCGCCGATGAAGAAGGTGCTGTTCTTCGTGGGCGGGCGGACGTTCGCGTTCGATCTCAAGACGCGGACCTGGCAGCCGCTGCAGCCGAAGACGAGCCCGCCGCACGTCGTCTGGAGCGCGATGATCTACGACCCGGTCAACGAGGAGGTCGTGCTGTTCGGCGGCGGGGCGCAGTGCGACGAGAACCGGCCCGGGACGTGGCTGTTCGATCCGACGGCGATGAACTGGCGGAAGCTGGAGCAGCCACTCGCCGACCAGCCGCCGCCGCGCTGCAACGCGCCGCTCGCCTACGACCCGAAGAACCGGCTCATCGTGGTCTTCGGCGGCGACGCCCAGGACCGCTACCTGTCCGATACGTGGGTCTACGACTGCAGCAAGCGGAAGTGGCGCGAGCTTGAGACGAACGTTCGCCCGTTCCCGCGCAAGCTCATAGTCCTCTGCCCGCTGGGCGAGTCGGGCCGGGTCTTGATGGGTGGAAGTATTCCGGGCATCCCGCAGCCGCCGGGGCATCGGCACCACGGGCGCGGTGAGTTCGGCGCGGAGACGTGGGCGCTCGACCCGGCCGAGGCGACGTGGACGCGCGTCCGCGGCTCGTTCCCGTTGACTTATTGGGAGACTGCGGCCTACGACGCCGAAGCCGAGCGCGTGCTCCTCTGCCGGGCGACCAGCCGGTACCGCAAGCACTCCACGTTCCAGATTCTCGCCCGCAAGCCCGACCTGACGCCGAGGGAGGAGAAGGGCGCCGTCGATCCGGGCGAGCCGGTCTACAAGTACCATCCGCCGGAGTGGTACGGGGCGGACGTCCCGCCGGCCGACCCGAAGGCGGGACCGAAGCTGTTCGCCTCGCTCGAGCCGAACACGTGGACCGCCGTTAACCCGCCGAAGAACGCGATGATGCGGACCTGGGGCAGCGCGACGATCGATACCGACCGCCACGAGGTGGTCTACTGGGGCGGCGGGCACTGCGGATACTGCGGGACGGACGTCAGCCACTTCTCGCTCCAGACCCTCCGCTGGTCGAGCAGCTACCCGCCCGAGTTCCCCGGCGCGCCGTACAGCGGCTTCTACGGCGAGGAGTCGAGCTTCCTGCTCCCGTGCCGGTCGTTCCAGGGGCGCCCGTGGGTGCAGCACGGCCGCCTCAGCTACGTGTACGATCCGACCACGAAGACGTGCACGTTCACCCAGTCGATCAGCCGGGCGCCGACCCGCGGCTGGACGTATGTCTATGACCCGGCGAAGCGAGAATTCGTCGATCGGTTCCCGCAGCCGTTCATCCCCGGCTGGGCGGTGAGCGGCCTGAACGTCGCGACGCCCCACGGCGTCTACTGCTACCTCTCGAAGGGCGATCACCGCAGCAAGCAGGTCGGCCTGTTCCGGTGCGACGTGAAGGCCGGGAAGTGGGCGAACGTGTCCGGCGGGAAGGCGCCGGTCTCGGGCTCGGAGAAGAACCGGATCGTGTACGACTCGAAGCGCGACCGCCTCGTGCTGCTCGTCTCGCGGGGTCCGGCGGCGATGTTCGCCTGGGATCTCAAGGCCGAGCAGCCGGGGTGGGCGAAGCTCGAGATGACCGGCGACGTCCCGAAATCGCTCTTCCGCGAGGGCGTTTACGTGCCGGAGCACGACACGATCCTGGACATCACCGGCGGCCGGCTCTACGCCTGTGACCTGTCCGCCGGGAACCGATGGGCGGTGGTGAACCAGATCAAGGCCGGGGTCAATACGTCGCTGGTCCACGACCCCGGGCTGGACGTCCTGGTCTGGATCAGTGGAGGGAACCGGAGTGCGACGCACATCCGCGTGATGCGCTACGTCCCGAAGAAGGAGGAGACGAAATGAAATGGCTCGCGCTCGCTGTTGCCCTGTCCCTGTCGATTCCGGCCGATGCGGCGACGTACGAGGCGCCGCGCCGGGTCCGCGAAACCGCCGAGGCGACGTTCGCGAAGGAGCCGAGTGCGACCGCCGTTCGCGGCGGCGTGCGCATCTCGTTCGAACTGTCGGCGCCCACCGACGTCGAGGTCGCGATCCTCGATGCGAAGGGCCGGATCGTCCGGCACCTGAAGGCCGGTGTCCCGGGGAAGGCGGACCTGGAGCAGAAGGTGACGTGGGACGGGAAGGACGACCGCGGCCGGCCGGCGAAGGGCGGGCCGTTCACGGCCCGCGTCCGCATCGGCTCCACCCCGAAGCTCGAGCAGTACGTCGGCTGGGACGGCAACACGCTGGGCGCGCGGATCGTCGGCCTCGCGGTCAGCCCGAAGGGCGAGGTCTATGCGCTCTTTGCGTCCGGCCACGGCCGCACGGCGCTCCGCGTCTTCGACAAGACCGGCAAGTACGCGCGGACGATCATCCCGTATCCGGCGGAGACGCCCGGGGAACGAACGACGCCGGTCGGCACGCTCGAGGTCGGTGGCGAGCGGATCCCGGCCGTGTTCAACGCCCACGGCGGGAACACCGTCCCGCTCACCGCGGGGATGAAGCCGCAGTCGATGGCCTGGCATCCCGACGGCCACCTGCTCGTCGCCAGCGCGGTCGGCACGATCTCCAGCCATCGCCCGCCGCGGTACGTCCTGGCCCTTCACCCGGAGGGCGGGGCGCCGCCGGAGACGGGGCTCGTCGGCCCGCAGATCCGGGGCCTCGCCGACCGCGGGATCGGGTTCATGGGCGGGGCCGGCGAGCACGGCTCCCGGTGGTTCACCCATCTCGCCACCAGCCCGGACGGCGAGTATATGTACGTCACCGACTCGCCGCGAAGCTACGCCTGCAAGATCCGCCACTGCGTCTATCGCCTCAAGTGGACCGACCGCACGCCGGGGCCGCCCCGGCGCGGGGAGAAGTACCGCGACCACGGGCCGGACGACCTGGCCGAACCGTTCCTCGGTGAGTTCCGCAAGCCCGGCGACGACGACACGCACCTCAATGATCCCCAGGGCCTCGGCACGGACAAGGACGGGAACCTCTACGTCTGCGACTACGGGAACAACCGCGTGATCGTTTTCGACAGGGATAAAAAGGCGATCGCGAAGTGGGGTGTCGAGAAGCCGCTGCAGATCGCGGTGCACCCGAAGACCGGGCAGATCTACGTGCTGTCCGGCGACCCGTTCAGCCGCCGGAGCAAGTTCCAGCCGGTGCTGCGCAAGTTCGCACCGCTCGGCAAGGCGGAAGAGCCCCCGCTCGTGGCGAGCCTGAAGGGCCGGTTCGGCCTGATGGCGCTCGACCCGTCGGCCGACCCGCCGAAGCTCTGGGTCATCGCGGACGGACTGCGCCCGGTCGTCGACCGCGGCGAGAAGCTCGTCCTCGGCGAGGCCGTGAACAACCACGACGGCGTGAAGTACCCCGGCTTCGTCTCCGGCGATCCCGAGCGCCATCGGCTCCTGTACCGTGAGATGCAGACCGGGATGGGGCACCGCCCGATCCGCACCATCGACCTGAGGACCGGCGAGAAGAAAGAGTTCCTCAAGGGGACCGACACCGCCCTCGACGCCGACGGCAACATCTACGTGATGGGCTGGTGGGGCACCGACGCCATGTTCCGGTACACCCCGGACGGCAGGCCGCTGCCGTTCAAAGAGACCGGCTCGCACAAGCTGCCGACCGGGCAGTGGTCCTCCTACGGTCCGAACATCGGCATCCGCGGCCACTGCGTCGGGCCTGACGGCAACATCTACATGGTCCGGTCGAGCAACAAATGGGGCGGCAAGCTGACCCGCGTCGACGTCTTCAGCCCCGAGGGGAAGAAGATCAGGCCGGACCTGGTGGACGGCCTGACGGCCGGTGACTGCGGGGTCGGGGTCGATGCGGCGGGCAACATCTATGTCGGCATCAACGCCAAGCCGAAGGACCATCCGCTGCCGGCGTGGTTCCGGGGAGTTGCGCCGGCGAAGCACTGGAACTGGTGGCGGTACGACCGGCAGGGCAAGCGCGAGGTCCCCTGGGCCTACCCCTATCAGAACCCGTACCTGAACCACCAGGGCGCGGTCTTCAAGTTCGGCCCGGACGGCGGCAAGGTCTACGGGTTTGCCAGCAAGCCGAGGGCGAAGAAGGGCGAGCCGAAGCCGCCGACACCAGTCCTCGTCGACCCGAAGAACGCGCCGGCCGATGCGCCCGTCTACTGGTCGGGCAACCTGAAGAAGCAGGCGAAGATCACTGGCGCCGTGTGGCGCTACGGCGGCGTGGGCCCGATCCCCGCGCTCGACTTCGGCTGGGGCGACCCCGGCTGCATCTGCTGGAACTCGCGGCTGGCCGTCGACCCCTACGGCCGGGTCTTCGCCCCGAATGTCTTCCTGTTCTGCGTCGAGATGCTCGACACGGACGGGAACCGGATCGGCCGGATCGGCAGCTACGGCAACTCGGACGAC
Organism: Planctomycetota bacterium; assembly: GCA_046483085.1. Lineage (GTDB taxonomy): Bacteria > Planctomycetota > PUPC01 > PUPC01 > PUPC01 > JAWODX01. The sequence goes on along the minus strand of JAWODX010000408.1, from coordinate 49 downwards.
GGGCTCGGCGACGAGCCGCGCATCGCGTTCGCCTGGCCCGCCTACGTCG
>JAWODX010000399.1:0-4457 GCA_046483085.1 Planctomycetota bacterium | reverse complement strand
GAGAGTCCGAGAGTTTGGGAGTGTCCCCGTCGGGCATCGACGGCAACCCCTACCGTATCCGTCGTACCCCAGCGACGAGTTTTCGGAACCGAGAGTCGGGCGGGAGAGGCCGGGAACGCCGTAACGCTTTGACGCCATAGAGATATAGACAAAGCCGCGAGGCATTCGCCGTCGCGGCTCTGCGCTAACCTACGGCCCGTCGAAATTCCGTCAAAAACCCGTTGGCTCCTCGGGTAGGACTCGAACCTACAACCTAGCGGTTAACAGCCGCCCGCTCTACCGATTGAGCTACCGAGGAATGACGCGCCGTCCACGAACAGAATAATATACGAGATCACGCCGATTCTGTCAACTGCGACGAGCAGCACGACCGGAACTGGCAAGGTACGCCCCCCCGTGCGGTCGGCTCCGCGGACAACGCGCACGATAGTTTCCGGTCTGCTGGCGGCCTGTGGCGGGCGGTCAGCGGCGGAAGGCGGCGGCGAGGGAGTCGATGCCGAGCAGCCGCCGGAGCGCGGTCCGGCGGTCGGCGGGGGGCAGGGCGCGGTACCAGGTCTGCAGTCCGGCTTCGGTGGGCGGTCTCAGCCGGGCTCGGGCGCGGGCGAGCTTATCGGCGAGTTCGTCGTTCAGGTCCTTGCGGCCGGCGAGCGAGACGAGCTCGTGGAATCGCCTGGTGGCGAGTGCGGACCAGCCCAGGGCGGCGGGTAGTTTGTCGGCCCAGGCCCGGGCCTGTTTGACGCGCGCGGGCCGGGGGTCGGCGGCGGGGTCGAGGGGTTGAAGCCGGAGGAAGTCGACGGCGTGGACGGCGGCGGCCCGGGCGAGCGGGGGGCCGTTCAGCCACTGGAGCAGGCGGGGCTTCAGGTCCCGGCCGCTGAGGTAGATGAGGCAGTGGGAGAGGACGAGGGGCGAGGCGGTGACCTGGTCGTCGACGATGGCGTTGAAGAGGGGGCGGATGCGGGAGCGGGCGTCGACGTGGATGAGGCCGAGTGCGGCGAGGGACTGGGCGGCGTGAGTCACGTCGACACGGCGGGTGCCGGCGCGGGCGTGGATCGGGTTTGCCTGGAGGAGGCCGGCCCAGGCGACGGCGGGCGCCTGGGGATCGTTGGCGGCGCACTTGTCGACGATGCGGCGGATGAAGACGATGGCCTGTGCGGCGCGGCGGATGCCGCGTCGGCGGAGGGTGATGGCGTGTTCGATGGTCAGGGTGCGTGCGCGGATGCCGGCGGGGGCCCAGTTGGCGGCTTCACGTTGGTCGAGCAGGCCGAGGAGGACGGAGTTGAAGGCGTCGTGCTCGCTGCGGAGTGCGCGGACGAGGCACCGGATGACGATGGGCTGGGGGTATCTGTCGAGGTCGGCCTTGAGGGTGCGGTACCGCTGTCTGGCGTCGGCGGTCGCCGATTCGTCTTCGACGAGGGTTCGGAGCCGGGCGATGAGGGCGTTGACGTTGGCCTCGGCGGCTCTGGTTTCCTCGGGGGTGGGCGGCTTGGGGCCGGGGCTGACGCAGCCGGCGAGAAGGAGGGCCGTGCAGGTGGCCAGGAGCCACCTGCACGGTCGGGTTGTTGCTTTGGCTAGTCGCTTTCCCACTCGGAGAAGCCCCATTTGAGCGGTGGCTGGGTGCCGTCGAACGCGGCGTCGGCTGCTTCGGCGTCGGTGTGTGCGTCGGGGTTGACCTTGAGGAGCGGCTGCTCGGCGGTGTCGACGGCGGGGGACGAGGGGACGAGCGCCCAGCCGAGGGTCATCTGGTCATAGAGGAGCTGGTTCTTGACGGTGGGCTTGATGGTGACGATTACCTGGGTCTGGCGGGCGACGTCGACGTCGTAGCGGAAGAGCTGGCCCAGGCCGGGGAGGTCCCGGAGCAGGGGGATCCCGGTCTCTTCGACGACCCGGGTCTCTTTGTCCATCCCGCCGAGGGTGAAGACGCGGCCGGGGGTGAGGGTGGCCACGGTCTCGGTCCGGCGCTCGCTGACGATCGGCGCGTCGAGCTTGGTGAACCCGACGAGCGAGTTGACGGTCACGGTGATGGAGGCGGAGAGGGTCTCGGTGCCGATGGTGGGGGCGACGGTGAGGTAGATGCCTTCCGACTTTTCGCCGGTGACGGTACCGGGGTCGGTGTGGGCGGTGAGCTGTCTGCGGAGCTCGGTGCCGAGCCCGGTGAACTGTGCGGGGCCGCCCGGGGCGCCGGGGGAGTCGGACTGTTCGCGCTTCATGGCCCAGTCGGTGTCGCCGATGACCGGGACGTTGGGGAGCGCGAGGACCTGGGTGTAGTCCTGATAGGGGATGCGCTTGAGGGAGCTGATGGTGGCGATCTGTCCGTTCTGGACGCTGACGCGGGTGTTGGTGATGATCTTGGCGTCTCCCTGTTTGGCGACGTAGTTGAGGAACTGGGCGAGTGCGGGCCCGCCGACGCCGAGCATGGTATTGAATCCGTCGGCTCCGGCTGCCCTCGCCAGGTCGCCGTCTCCCCAGAAGACGCCGCCGCTCAGCATGTTCTTCCAGGCGTCCCAGTGCAGTCCGATTTTCCACTGGTCGTCCTTGTCGATCTCGTAGATTTTGACTTCGAGTTCGACCTGGGGGACGGGGACGTCCATGAACTTGACGGTGGCGTAGCCGCGGCTGAAGTCGGACTGGGAGTCACGGAAGTAGAGGGTGTTCGTCTGGGGGTCGACGGCGCTGTCGCCCTCGCCGGACAGTTCGGTCTGTCGGAGGATGGTGTTCACGTCGCCGGCGTTTCGGTGTTTCATCCGGTAGAAGAAGCGGGTGTCGCCGGGGCTGGAGGTGACGCCGGCGAGGTCGAACGCCTTGACGAGCTGTTCGATGCCTGCCATCTGGAACTTGGGGGCGACGACCTGGATGAAGTTGCGTTCCTTCTTCGTCTCCGGGTCGACGTACTTCAAGGTCCGGGCGCTGCCGGACTCCGGCCGCACCGCCTCGTTGACGTATGGCAAGACCTCCATCACGCCCGCGTTCTGGAGTTCGAACACGCGGGTGACGTAGTCGTTCATCTGCGACTTGCGATCGGTTCGGAGGATCCGGAAGTTGTCGACCGATTCCTTGATCGCGCGATTGAAATTGAGTTCCTCATCCTGATTATTTGCCGCGGCGGCGAACAGAGGACCGGCCGCCAGTCCGATCAGCATGAAGACAATCCACAGTCTCTTTCCGCTTCGCATGAACAGGTCTCCTTCCGCAAGAGCCAGAATTCGCCTCAGGACAGGCCCGACAGCGCCTCTCAGTTACCTCCTTATGATAGCACCTGAATGGAAAGGACAGGGAATCCTAACAATAAGACCTCTACGTGTCAATGGAAGCGGGCCCTAACAATCGGAAGGCGGAACAACCGGAGTTGCCCCGCCTTCACTCGCTACGTGATGGAGTTGTCGTCCCGCCTCGCGCGCACGGGGGCGCGCCCCGCGGCGCGACCGGACAGTTCGTCCAGGTTCTCCCGCCTGGCGCGCACGGGGGCGCGCCGCTGTTCGGGAGCTCGGGCCTGGGGGGCGCGCAATCGCCCGCGCACACAGGTTCTCGATCGCGATCTCCGCCTCAACAGGGGCGAACAGCAACAAAGGCGGCGCGCCCTCGCCCCGGCCCGCGAGGCGAACCGGGCGAATGGCCCCGGCGGCTGCGCGGGCCGAGAGGTCAGGCGACCTCTCCGACCGGCCCGACGGGGAGCACCGTCTTGGCATAGACCTCGTTCAGCACCTCGGCCAGCGCGGTGTAGATCGCGGACAAGCCGCAGAAGATGCCCTCGTAACCGGCGAACGTCTTGATCGCCTCGCTCCCGGTCGCGTCCCCGATCGCCAGCAGGAAGAACAGGATGGTGAGCGATCCGAAGATGACCTGCAGCGCCCGGTTCAGGCGGAGCGTCCCCACGAACATGACGCCCGTGAAGATCCCCCACATGACGAGGTAGGAGACGACGGCGCTGCCGGCCGGCTTCGCGCAGAGGCCGGTCTCGGGGAGGACGACGAGCGCCACGAACGACAGCCAGAACGCCCCGTAGGAGGTGAAGGCGGTCGTGCCGAACGTGTTGCCTTTCTTCCATTCGAGGATGCCGGCGATCACCTGGCACATCCCGCCGTAGAAGATCCCCATGCCGAGGATCATCGCACCGAGCTCGAAGAGGCCGGCGTTGTGCAGGTTGAGCAGCACCGTGGTCATGCCGAACCCCATGAGGCCCAGCGGGGCGGGGTTCGACGTGGTGTCCTTCACCTCTGTCAACTTCTCTACGTCTGCCATGAACTGTCCTTTGCTGTTCTCGTTGGACCGTGGTTACTGTCGCCCCTCGATGAGGGCGTCGACGATCGACGGGTCGGCCAGGGTGCTCGTGTCACCGAACTCCGCTTTGTCGGTGACGCCCTCGGCGATCCGTTGGCGGGATCGGTGGCCACCACCTCTTCCTGTATGCCAATATCAAAACCCGCGGTGCTGATGGCTTTGGGTACCCGGATAAACGGTTC
>JAWODX010000351.1:0-6512 GCA_046483085.1 Planctomycetota bacterium | reverse complement strand
GGTCGGCACCGGCAGCACCAGCGCGAGACAGATGATAAGACAGCTCTGACTGCGATTACGATTTCTCATGTTCCTCATGTTCCTCGCTCCTTTCGCCGGCGGTTTCCCCTATGTTGGCAGTTTTCGCGCCGCGACGCAAGACATTGTCACAGCCTCCATCACTCGGCGAGGACCAAGAGTCAGGACCGAATGCCCCCGGACACAGAATATAGTCACGAAATGCTAAGAATCCCCCGCGCCCCGCCGATAACCAGGGTGAGCCGCAAATGGCGGCGCAAGCTGGTTCGCCGTCCGGCACCGAAGAGAAGGACTCCTGATGCCACGGACACCGTTCATCCTGGTCTTCTGCGGCAGGCACCGCTACTGCTTCGTCTACTCGAAGGGGAACGAAGAAGAGCTCATCTCGGCGATGATCGAGTACGCGATGGACCAGCGATTCAACTTCGGCTGGTCCGAACTCCGCTCCATCACCACCCACATGCAGCAGGAGAGCGCCGACCGGCCCGACCGCTGACACGGGCCGACGGCCGGCGCACGCCCGGCGATCTACGCGCCGTACCGCCCGCACTCCCGGGCCAGCTCGATGACCCGCGTGTAGTCCGCCAGGCTGACGGAGTCCGGCACCGAGTGGTCGGAGTGGAAGATGTAGCCGCCGTCCCGCTTCAGCTCGCTCACCTTGGTCCGGACCTCGTCCTCGATGGCGTCGGGATCGGACATCAGGCGGACGTCGATCCCCCCTTCGATCACGAGCTGATCGCCGAACTCGCGCTTGGCGCCGAGCGGGTCCATCCCCGCCTTGATCTCGAACGGGTTGAGCCCGTCGATCCCCGCGTCGAGCAGGTCGGGGATCAGGTCCATCACGTTCCCGCAGGAGTGGAGCATGACGACGGCACCCTTGTCGTGGGCCCAGTCGCAGGCCCGCTTGTGCACCGGCTTCAGCACGTCGCGGTAGGTCTGCGGCGAAAACAGCAGGCCGTTCCGGTAGCCCAGGTCGTCCGGCCAGCGGAGACAGTCGAACCGATACCCGCGGTCCCAGGCCAGGTCGAACAGTTCGAGCTGGACCTCGCACATGTGGCGGAAGATGTCGGCACACCAGTCGGGGTCGGTCACCATCGCCATGAGCAGCCGCTCGGTGCCGACGAACCAGTTCGAGGCGACGTCGTAGCCGAACCAGCCGCCGGCGACAATCCACGCCCCCTCCTCCTGCCAGCGCGGATACGCTTCCTCCAGCCGCTTCCAGTCGACGCGGTCCTCGTCCGGCCGGATCCGTTCCTTCGCCGCCTGCCACGTCTCGCCGTCGGTCACGGTGAAATCGAGGAACTCGGGCACGCCGCCCGCGTGCTTCCAGCCCTTCAGCGTCGCCCCCCATTGCGTCGTGCGCACTGTGTACTCGTCCGTCTCCTCGAGCACCTTCGCCTCGTACCGGGGGCTGTTGTCGGCGCCGATGCTGTGCGTCGTGTCGAGGCCGAAGTATTCGCCGACCGACACGTCGTCCGGCAGGCCTTCGGTCCGCCAGCGCTCGACGGTGCTCCGCCACGGACTCTCCTGCATGGGGACCCGGTCGGGATTCTTGTGCTCGAAGACGAGCTGGAACCGTTCTCGCGAGGTCATTCGACGCCCCGGAAGAGGAGGAGAAGGCCCGCGGTGGCGGACCTTCCCCCGGCCGCGGCGGCCTAGTAATTCTCGCACCAGAGCTCGAAGTGCTCCTGCGCGTGCAGGCAGACCGGGCAGATCTTGGGAGCGCCTTCCCGGTCCTCCATCACGTTGCCGCAGTTGCGGCACTTCCACGCCGCCTTCTCCGGCTTCTCGAACACGGTGCCGTTCTGCACGTTTTCCAACAGCCGGCGATAGCGGCGCTCGTGATACGCCTCGACCTTGGCGACCTGGCGGAACGTGTTGGCGACCTCCTTGAACCCCTCGTCCTCGGCCACCTGGGCCGCGTCCGGGTAGAGCCGGCCCCATTCGAGCTTTTCGCCCTCGGCGGCGGCGAGCAGGTTCTCGGCGGTGGTCCCGATCACCCCGGCGGGATAGCTGGCCGTGATCTCGGCCTCGCCGCCCTGGAGGTGCTTGAAGAAAAGCTCGCCGTGCTCCTTTTCGTTCTCGGCCGTCTCGCGGAAGAACGCCGCAATCTGGCGGAACCCTTCTTTCTCCGCGGCGGACGCGAAGAACGTATAGCGGGTCCGCGCCTGTGCCTCGCCGGCGAACGCCGCCAACAGGGCCTGTTCCGTCTTGCTCCCTTTCAACTCCATCGAACCAACCTCCTCCTATCCTCCCCGGTACAGTCGCTGCCTGGTCCGCAACGCAATCGCCTCGGGGTCCGCAGCCACCTGCGCCGCGCCGTTCTCGATGGCCGTGCGGGCGATGGCTGCGGCCACCGCCGGGGGCACCCGCAGGTCCATGGCACTGGGCACGAAATACTCGTGCCTGAGCTCGCGACCGCCGACCAGCCCGGCGATCGCCTCGGCGGCGGCGATCTTCATCTCATCGTCGATCGCCCGGGCCTTCACGTCGAGCGCCCCGCGGAAAATGCCCGGGAACCCGAGGCAGTTGTTCACCTGGTTCGCGAAATCGGACCGCCCGGTCGCTACGGCCGCGGCGCCCGCCGCGTACGCCTCGTCCGGCATGATCTCCGGCACCGGGTTCGCCATCGCGAACACGATCGGGTCGGGCGCCATGGACCGAACCATGTCGGCCGTCACGGCGCCGGCGGCGGACAGCCCGACGAAGACGTCCCGGCCTTTCAACGCCTCGGCCAGCCCGCCCCTCACCTGCCCCCGGTTCGTCACCCGGGCGATCGTCTCCTTCATCGGGTTCATGTTCTCGCTGCGGCCCTCGTAGATGGCCCCGGCCCGGTCGCAGAGGATCACGTCCTCGACGCCGGCGGCGAGGAAGAGCTTCGTGACGGCGATCCCGGCCGCCCCGGCCCCGTTGAACGTGACGGTCAACTCGCCGAGCGACTTGCCGGCCAGGCGGGCGGCGTTGAGCAGCGCCGCGAGCGTGACGACCGCCGTCCCGTGCTGGTCGTCGTGGAAGACGAAGATGTCGAGCCGCCGCTGGAGTTCCGCCTCGATCTCGAAGCAGCGCGGGGCGGAAATGTCCTCGAGGTTGATCCCGCCGAAGGACGGGGCAACGGCCGACACCACGTCGACGATCTCCGCCGGGTCGTCGGCGTCGACGCAGATCGGCACCGCGTCGCAGCCGCCGAAGACCTTGAACAGCACGCTCTTCCCCAGCATCACCGGCAGCGCCGCACCGGCCCCGATGTCTCCCATCCCCAGCACGGCGGAGCCATCGGTGACCACGGCGACCATGTTCGCCCGGCCCGTCAGCCGATCGGCCAGCGCCGGGTTTTCGGCGATGGCGGCGGCGGCGTCATCATCCGCGCCCTCGAAGAGTTCGACCACGCGCGCGGGGTCGTGCGGCTCGAGCGTGGGCTTCATGGCCAGGCTGCCCGCCAGTTGTCGGTGGAGCCGCCGCGCCTGCTCGCGGCCGGGGCTCGCGGCGAGCCAGTCGGCGCCCGACTCGAACGGCTCCAGCCGGCCGGTCTCCAGATAGTCCTCGACCCGGGCCGCGATGCGGTCGCCGGTCACCCCAGTCCGCGAAAGGCCCAGTTCGACCGCTCGGTCGGCAATCGCGCGCGCGACCCGGGGTGCCGCCTCGAAGGAAAGGCTGTCCTCATCGCCCGCGCTCACCGCCTCGACGATCAGCCGGGGGTCCAGCTCGCGCAGCCGCAGATCGAGCAAGGCACGGAACACGCCGGGAAAAACCGACAGATCGGCCAGACAGTGTTCGCCGTCGCGCGGCGGGCGCACCACCGGGATCTCCAGGTCGGCCAGCTCGGTCCGCGCCCGCCCGGCCTCCGCCGCGCCGAATCCGATCAGCCAGTACCCGCCGTACGTCGGGGCCAGGACGCGGAGCGTCGGGGCGATGGCGCACTGCGGCCCGACGACCAGCGGCACGCCGTCGACCCCGGCCAGCAGCTTGAGCGCGAACGCGTACGACTCGAGCCTCGGGAGCGCCGTCGCCCCGCGGCCGACGAGCGCGACCGCGTTCCACCGCCAGGTGGACTCGTACGAGCGATCGGGGTCGTCGGCGATCTCCCGGCACGGCTCGGCGACGCCCGGCGTGTAGATCACGCTCAGCGCGAAGTTGTCGCGCACCGGCATCTTCGGCTGCACGCCGATCAGCCCGCCCAGCCCGGCGCGGAGGTTCGTCGATACAATTGGCTCGTCCCTCGCCACGCGTCCTCCAACACACGAGTGAGCCATCTATGTTAGCGGAGGCCCGAACGCTGTCAATCGATTGACTTCGCCCGCCGGTCCGGCTAGAATCCAGCATCCACGGTCAGGGATACGTGATGGCTGAGAAAGAGCCGACGTTCGAAGAATCGCTCGACGAGCTGGAAGCGATCATCGCCGAGCTGGAAACCGGCGACCTGCCGCTCGACGAGATGATCGAGCGGTACGAGAAGGGGGTGAAGGCGCTCGAGCTGTGCCGGAAGGTCCTCGACGACGCGGAGAAGCGGATCGAAATCCTGCTCAAGGACAAGGACGGCGAGCTCCAGGCCGAACCGTTCGACACCGAGGAAGCCGAGGACGGGGGCGGCAAGGACGAGTAGCTCCTCCGAATCGAGTGAGACGCTCCAGCAAAACGGTGGGGCAGACATTTCTGTCTGCCGCACAGCACGCAAGAATGCCCGCTCCACCGAGTTGTGTTCGAGAGCCTGGGACCCGTCGCCGACACGCCGGGAGCGGACCGCATGCCTGACCCCGCGCTGAACGAATTCTGGCGCGGACTCGACGACCTGCGGCGGATGGTGGAGCGCCGGCTCGACGTCTGGCTGCCGGCGGCCGACGAGCCGCCCGAACGCCTGCACGCCGCCATGCGCTACAGCCTGTTCGCGGGCGGCAAGCGCGTCCGACCGATCCTCTGCCTCCTCGCCTGCCGCGCGGTCGGCGGCGCCGACGAGCAGGCCCTGCCGCCCGCCTGCGCCATCGAATGCGTCCACACGTACTCGCTCATCCACGACGACCTGCCGGCGATGGACGATGACGACGTCCGGCGCGGCAAGCCGTCCTGCCACAGGAAATTCGACGCCGCCACCGCGATCCTCGCCGGCGACGCTCTCCTCACCCTCGCGTTCGGCATTGTCGCCGAGCAGACCCCCGACCCCGAGGTCGCCCGGCTCCTGACGGCGGAGATCGCGGCCGCCGCCGGCTGGGCGGGCATGGTCGGCGGGCAGATGGCCGATCTCCTCGCCGAGGGCGCCGGGCCGGACGAAGAGGCGCTGCACTTCATCCACGAGCGCAAGACCGGGGCGCTGATCCGGGCGTCGGTCCGGACCGGGGCGCTGGCCGGTGGGGCGGGGAAGGCCGAGCTGGCCGCCCTGAGCGCGTACGCCTGCCGCGTCGGGCTGGCCTTCCAGATCGCCGATGATATACTGGACGAGACGGCGACGACCGAGAAACTGGGCAAGACGGCCGGGAAGGACAAGGACGCAGGCAAGCTCACGTTCCCCGCCGTCTACGGACTCGACGAATCGCGTGCCCGCGGCCGGCGGATCGCCGACGAGGCGAAACGCGCCGTGGCCGGGCTCGGGCGCGCGGCCGAACCGCTCCAGGACCTCGCCGAGTTCATCGTCGCCCGTACAGCGTGACGGAGGACCCCATGCCCACAGCCTTCAAGCGAGTGATCGTGGTCGGCGACGCCGGGAAGCCCAGGGTCCGCGAGACGGTCGACCGCGCCCTGCCCATCGTGCGCGAGCTGGCGGACGTGGCGGCCGTCGATCTGAATGGTTCCGACCCGCTCGATCCCGCCGGCGCCGACCTGGCGCTGGTGTTCGGGGGCGACGGCGAGATTCTGAAGACGGGCCGGCGGCTGCAGGCCAACGAGCTGCCCCTGTGCGGGATCAACCTGGGCAAGCTGGGCTTTCTCGCCAGCATCCGGGACGACCAGCTCGAGCGGAGCCTGCCGCCGGTGCTCGCCGGCAAGTACACCATGACGGCCACGCGAATGCTCGACTGCGCGGCACGCCGGGACGGCGAGGTGATGTTCACCAGTCGAGCGGCCAACGACGCGGTCATCTCGCGCGGCGCCCTGTCCCGGATCGTGCCCGTCGACCTGCTGATTGACGGCGAAAACGTGACCACCTATAATGGCGACGGGTTCATCGTTTCGACCCCTCTGGGCTCCACGGCCCACTCGCTCTCGGCGGGCGGGCCCATCGTGGAGCCGGAGATTGAGGCGATGATCCTGACGCCCATCTGCCCCCACACCCTGTCGAACCGGCCGCTGGTGGTGCCGGGGCATCGGCAGATCGAGGTGGTCATCGGCGGCGACTGCCAGGGAATGGCCCTCACGGTCGACGGGCAGGTGTTTCAGACGCTCGAGGCCGGCGACGTGGTCTCGGTGACGCCGGCGGACCAGTCGCTCCGCCTGGTGCGGACCGCCGGCTACAGCTTTTTCCGAACCATCCGCGAAAAGCTGGGCTGGAGCGGCCACCTGGGATGACG
>JAWODX010000334.1:0-5222 GCA_046483085.1 Planctomycetota bacterium | reverse complement strand
ATCCCGACAACCCGCACTTCGTCCCCGCCCGCCGGCTGGAGACCGGGTCGCTCCGCTGGGCCGGCCCGCCGCCGGCCGTCACCTACGCCGCCACCGGCCTGCCGCCCGGCGCCGCCTTCGACGAGGGGACCGGCATCTTCTCCTGGACCCCCGGCTACGGCGATGCCGGGACGCACGCGGTCACCGTAACCGCCACCGACGACGGCGACGGGACCGGGACGCCGCTGTCCGCCGCCCTCACGGTCCCGATCACGGTCGCCAATCTCAACCGCCGCCCCGAGATCGACCCGATCGGGAACGTCTCCGTGGAGCGCGGCGCCACGCTGGACCTGCCCGTCTCGGCCAGTGACCCCGACGGCAACCCGCTCGTGCTGCACGCGACCAGCGCCCTGCCGGGCTTCGGCCTGCCCGACTTCGCGGCGTTCACCGACAACGGCGACGGCACCGGCGGCTTCCACTTCGCACCCGGCGTCGGCGACCGGGGCGACTACCCGATCACGCTGCACGCCACCGACGACGGGGACGGCGGCCCCGCCCCGCTCGCCGCGGAGCAGTCGTTCGTCGTCACCGTGCTGTCCGAGAACGACCCGCCGGTCCTCGAGTACATCGGCGACAAGATCGCCGTGACGGGCGACCCGTTCGAGCTGACCATCGTCGCGGACGACCTGGACCAGGAGCCGCTGGCGTTCAGCGTGTCCGGCCTGCCGCCGGCCGCCACCCTCACGCCGGGCGCCGTCTACGGCACCGCGGTGCTGACCTGGACCCCGGGGCCGGCCGACGCCGGCGACCACGCCGCCACGTTCGAGGTCACCGACGGCGGCAACGGCAACCCCGCCCTGATCGAGACCGACACGCAGACCGCCACCATCACCGTCCGCGCCGCCAACCAGGCCCCGACCCTCGATCCCGTGGCCGACCAGACCGTGGCCGAGGACGACGCACTCAGCCTCGCCCTGACGGCCTCCGATCCCGACGGCGACCCGCTGACCTATTCGGGCGCCAACCTGCCGCAGGGAGCCGCCCTCGGCCGCGGCACGGGCATCCTGACCTGGACCCCCGGCTTCACGCAAGCCGGGACGTATGACGGCGTCGCCGTGACCGTCGGCGACGGCCACAGCGCCGACACGCAGATCTTCTCGATCGAGGTGACGAACACGAACCGGCCGCCGCGGCTGGTGCCCATGGCCGTGCAGTACGGCCGCGAGAACCGCGCCGTCGTGTTCGACGTGGTGGCCGGCGACCCCGACGGCGACCCGCTGGAATACGGCCTCGACTCCGCCCTGCCGGCCGGGGCGACGTTCGACACCGACACCGGCGAGTTCGACTGGCTGCCCGATTACGAGCAGGCGGGCGAGTACCCGATCACCTTCACGGTGAGCGACCCGGCGGGGCTCGACGATACGCTCGACGTCACGGTCCGGATCGGGAACGTGAACCGGCCGCCCGAGCTGGCCACGTCGGACCACGCCGCCGTGCTCGGCCAGCCGCTGACCTTCTTCGTGACGGCCGACGACGCCGACGCCGGCACGACGCTCACCTACGCGGCCGACGGCCTGCCCGAAGGCGCCGCGCTCGACGCCGACACCGGCGAGTTCAACTGGACCCCGGGCCCCGGCCAGGCCGGCGCGTACACCGTCGCGCTTCGCGTGTCCGACGGAGAGGCGACCACGTCGCAGGCCATCGTGATCGAGGCGTCGCTCGAGCCCGACCCGCCCGCCGTCACCGTCGAGCTGACCCCCAGCTTCCCCGTCCTCCCGGGCGACCCGGTGCTCGTGCACGCCATCGCCGACAGCCTGGCCGACATCACCGCGCTCAGCCTGACGGTCGACGGCACGCCGACGGCGCTCGACGAGGACGGCCGCGCCCAGATCGTCGCCGGGCAGCCGGGCAAGACGACCATCGAGGCGACCGCGACCGACGCCGACGGCCTGGTCGGCGCGACGGCCGTCGTGCTGAAGGTCCGCGACCCGCTGGACGACGCGCCGCCGCACGTCGCGCTCGACGGAGGCCTGGCCGGGCAGGTCGTCGACGGGCCGGTCGACATCGTCGGGACGGTGGCGGACCTCTCGCTCGACGTCTGGCGGCTCGGGATCGCGGAGCTCGGCTCCGGCGAATTCATCGAGCTCGCCGCCGGCGGGCAGCCCGTCGACAGCGCCGTCCTGGCGGAGCTCGATCCGTCGCAGCTTCGGAACGGGTTCTACCGGCTGCGACTCGCGGCGGCGGACATCGACGACCGCACCGCCGAGGTGACGGCCCGGGTCGAGATCAATGCGACGACGCGGCCCGATGCCTACCGGCGGACCGAGACGGACCTGTCGGTGCCGCTCGGCGCGGCGACGGCCGAGATCGTGCGAACCTACGACTCGTCGGCGCGGCACGCGCCGGGCGCGTTCGGGTACGGCTGGCGGCTGGCGAACGTCGAGACCGACGTGCAGACCGACGTCCCGCTGACCGGGCACGAAGAGCTCGGCCTGTACGAGCCGTTCCGCGAGGGCACGCGCCTGTTCCTGACCGCACCGTCGGGCGAGCGGATCGGCTTCACGTTCGCCCCGCAGCGCGTCGAGCTCCCCGGCCTGGTCTATCACGTGCCCGGGTGGCAGGCGGACCCGGGGGCGGCGCACACCCTGGCCTCCGCCGAGGCCTTGCTGACCCGCGCCGGCGCCCGGTTCTACGACCAGGCCACCGGCCAGCCATACAACCTCGCCAGCCCGTTCTTCGACGGCATCGACTACACGCTGACCGCCCCCGACGGCACGCAGTATCTGATCGGCACCGAGGAGGGCATCGTGGAGCAGGTGGCGCCGGGCGGCGCCCGCCTGATCTACAGCGGCAGCGGGATCGTGGCGCCCGGCGGCGAGAGCGTCCAGTTCGTCTGGGACGGCGCCGGCCGGCTCGAACGCGCGGTCGCCCCGGGCGGCGTCACCATCGTCTACGAATACGACGAGCAGGGCGACCTGAGCTCGGTCCGGAACCTCGCGTCGGGAGAGGTGGCGCGGTACGGCTACGACCCGGTCGGCGACCATCGGCTGACGGCGGCGGTCGGCCCGAGCGCGGCCGACGAGGTGGTGTTCTACGGGCGTCCCGTGGCCACGGCCCCGATCCTCGCCGATCTCGGCCTGGTCGAGGACTTCACCGGCGGGGCGACGGCCGGGTCGCTGGCGGCCGGCGCGACCGACCGCTACGCATTCAGCCTGCAGACGGACGAACTGGCGGGCATGAGTTCGGGCCGCGTGCTGATGCGGGTCGCCGTCGAGGCGACCGGCCCCGGGCTGGAGCCGGGCGGACCGACCGTCGCCGGCCTGACCGCCGTCTCGACGGAGCTGGCGGCGGACCGGGCGGTCGGGCTTTTCCTCATCGACCGTGCCGGGCTCTACGTGGTCTCGGTGGTCGGCGCCGATGCGTCGGCCGCGGGCGCCTACGAGCTGTCGGTCGGCGTGGCCGGCGACGTGAACACCGACGGCCTGGTGGACGGGACCGACAGCGCCCTGGTCGCCTCGGCCCTGGGCACGGCCCAGGGCGACCCGGGCTACGTGGCCGCCGCCGACCTCGACGGCAGCGGCGCGGTCGACGCGACCGACGTGCAGGTCCTCGTCAGCAACTTCGGCTTCATCGCCGAGCCGGCCGCCTCGATCGCCGCCACGACCGCGGGCGCCGGCGGACCGGCCGGATACGCCTACGACCCGTGGGCGCCGCTGGAGCTGACCGCGCCCGCCGAGCCGCAGCGGGTGCAGCGCGGCCGGACCTGCCGCGTCGAGTGGATCGGCGGCGGCACCGACACGACGTTCGACCTTTGGCGGGTCGGCCCCGACGGCGAGGCCCTGGTGGCGGCCGGGCTCTCGAGCACCCTCGGCGGGTACGAGTGGGATACGACCGGCGTGAGCGAGGGGCGGTACCGCTTCTTTGTCCGCACCGCCGCCAGCCACGTCGACGGGCGGACCGCGTCGGTCGAGGTAGTCGCCGCGCCGGTCGCCGGCGCGCCGCTGGCCGCGGCGGACGGCCTGGTCATCGCGCCCGAGCCCGGCCCGGCGCCGGGGCACGCCCCCGTGCACGCGTCCGCCGTCGGCATCACCAACGGATCGTTCCTGATCGATGACCCGGGCGACCCGGGGTTCGGCTGGCAGACGTTCGGCGAGGCGGGCGTGGCGGACGGGGCGGCAGAACTGGACGAGGGCGAGGATCGCTTCACGGCCCTGATGCAGACGTTCGTCGTCCCGGCCGGCACGCTGGCCCTGCGGTTCGAACTCGTCACGGCCGCCCTGGGCCACACCGAGGGCGACCCGCCCGACGCGTTCGAGGCGGCGTTGTTCGATCCGGCGACGCGGTCGCCGCTGGCCGGGACGGTCGACGGCCTGGCCGACAGCGATGCGTTCCTCAACGTGCAGGCGCTCGGGCGGACGTACGCCGGCTCCACGGTCTCGTTCCCCGGCCAGCCCGGGCCGGTCGACGTGATCGACCTGGCCGGCGGGGTGACCGTCGAGCTCGACCTCACCGGCGTCCCGGCGGGCGCCCTGGCGACGCTCCGGTTCGACCTGCTCGGGTTCGGCGAGAACGAGGCGCGCGTCGTTCTCGACAACGTGCGGCTGATCGGCACGCTGCCGGCGCGGCCCACCGCGGTGGACGACGACGCGGTCACGTACGAGGGCGTGCCGGTCGCGGTCGACGTGCTGGCCAACGACGAGGACCTGGACGGCGCGCTGGACGCGACGACCGTGGTGGTGACCTCGGGGCCGTCGAACGGCGAGGCCGAGGTGGAGGCGTCGACCGGCGTGGTCACCTACACGCCGACGCCCGGGTTCGCGGGCGACGACGCATTCACGTACACGGTACACGACGCAGACGGCCTGGTCTCGAACGAGGCGACCGTGGCGGTCAGCGTTCTGGTGCCGTTGCGGGTGACCGAGCTCATTGTCAACGGCGGGGCGGAGCAGCGGTCGAACGTCGAGACGGTGGCCCTGGTCTTTGCCGACGACACGAACCTCCAGGCGCTCATCGATTCCGGGCAGATCGGGGAGGCGGTTCGGGTGGCCGATCTCGGCGCGGGCCAGCCGGTGCCGCTGCAGATCGCGCGCTACCGGTACGACGCGGCGGCCCGCACCCTGACGATGGACGTGACCGAGGACGGCTACGGCGGGAGCCGCAAGACCCTGCTGGGCGACGGCCGGTACGAGGTGACGCTGGATACGGCCGTGATCGGCACGCCGGCGGGCGCTGTGCTGGCCGAC
>JAWODX010000328.1:0-8400 GCA_046483085.1 Planctomycetota bacterium | reverse complement strand
GATTCCGCAGATTACCCGGATCACGGGAGGAACCACGACGGCACGACGACACGACGGACCGATGGAGCAAATCCGACGCGCGAATCCCTAAATCCGAAACAAAGCAGAAGCTCGAATATCAAAATCTGAGACGCGCGCGGCTGCGTCCTCATCCGCGGCGATCCGTGTTCATCCTGGCTGACAAGTGAGGGCGTCGTGCCGTCGTGGTTCGCTTTTTTGGTGGTCCATCTGTCTCGGTGGTGGCGTGGGCGGCGATGCGGGCGGGTTCAGGCGGTGGGTCCGCCGATGCCGATGGCGGCGCCGAGGTTGCGGAGCACGGGGAGCGCGACCCGGGCGACCTCGGGGTCGAACTGGCTCCCGGCGGACCGGCGGACCTCGTCGCAGGCCATGTCGACGTCGCTGGTTCTCCGGTAGGGGCGGCGGGAGGTGATGGCGTCGAACGCGTCGGCGACGGCGATGATCCGGCTGCCGAGCGGGATCTGTTCGCCGGCCCAGCCCAGCGGATAGCCCTGGCCGTCCCACCGCTCGTGGTGGCTGCTGGCGACGATGGCGACGGGCCGGAGGTCGGTGATCATGGAGACGATGTCGAACGTGTAGCTGGCGTGGAACTTCATCGTCTCGTATTCTTCGGGGGAGAGCTGGGCGGGCTTGTCGAGCATGCCGGTCGGGCAGCTCAGCTTGCCCACGTCGTGGATGAGGGCCGCCCACTTGAGCAGGGTGAGCGCGTCGTGCTCGAGGCCCATGGCGATGCCGATGAGGAGCGCGTAGCGTGCGACCCGCCGCGAATGCCCGACGGTGTAGGAGTGCTTGTTGTCGACGACGCGGGCGAGGATGTCGAGGGTGACGCCGATGGCGTCGGTGCCCGGTTCGACGGGGATCGGGCCGACGTCGGCCCGGGTGGCTTCGAAGAGCTCGTCGAGGTCCGCCGGGACGAGCAGTTTTTCGTAGAGGCCGGCGCGGAGCTGCTCGATGAGGAGCTCGGTCACATCGGGTCGGAAGCTCGCGCGGTCGAGTGCGGCGACGTGGTCGGTGGCCTCGTCGAGGTCGGGCGCCGGTTCGGATCGGAGCAGGAGGTCGGCGGTGTCGGCGGCGTGCAGGATCTGCGCGTCCAGTCCGATCTCGTGCTCGCGGAGGGCGCGGGGGAACCCGTGGCCGTTCCAGTCCTCGTGGTGGTCGAGCACGGCGCGGGCGGCTCCGGCGACCCCGGGCAGCGAGCTGACGATCTCGGCCGACAGGAGCGAGTGGGAGATGAACCCCGGATCGACGGGGCGGGTCGGGCCGTCGGCGTGCCGGATTTCGGTGCCGAGGTAATTCACGACGTGCTGGGGGAGGCCGACGGCGCCGACGTCGTGGAGCAGCCCGCCGTAGAAGCCCTCGAGGCTGTCCGCCTCGTCGACGGCCTCGGCGAGGTGGGTGGCGATGATGGCGACGTGCCAGCCGTGGTAGAGCTTGACCCCGCCCTCGATGTCCATGGCCATGGAGACGGCGCTGATGAGTTCGTTGGCGGTTCTGGCAGCGTCGATCTGCAATCCAGGACTCCACACGCCGGGCGGCGAGATCACCGCTATTTCATATTCGGTCATTTCGGCGCGGGATTAAGAAGCTCTAGCAAAACGGTGGGGCAGACATTCCTGTCTGCCGCGCAGCAGGCAAGAATGCCTGCTCCACCGGGTTCTGGTAGAGGCCCCAAGACCACTACGTTATTTTTGCCAACCGCGGGAGTCGAAGAGCACGCAGAGAGTGCGATGGACGGGCCGGTTGTCGGTAGACGCTCGTGGTGATGGTGGCCCAGGCACACGGAATTTGTGTGTGCGTCCGTCGTTCTCTGCGATCCCGTTGTTCTGCGCGGCAAGCTTCCAGCGTCGGTGGGGTGAAGAAGCGGCGGGGGCTAGAGAACGAGGTCGAGCCGGCGGTCGAGGAAGGCGAGGACCTTCTGTGGCGTTCGTGACTCGGTGGGGAGGTTGACCACCTGTGCGGCGAGCCGGCCGGCGACCGGGAACTGCGCGGGCTCGAAGCCCCAGCGTTCGAGATGGCTGGGGACCGGGTGGATGGGCGAGACGAACCAGTCGCCGAGCGGGACGTGTGCCGTTTCGGCGGCGGCCGAGAACGCGGCGCGGTCGCGCACCAGCAGCGGGTACTTCAGGAAGCTGTGATCGGGGAAGAGGGCTCTTGGGACGGCGGTCTTGCCGTGGTTTTCGAGGAAGCGGGTGTAGGTCTCGGCGTTGCGGCGGCGGCGGTCGAGCAGCTCGTCGAGCCCGGCGAGTGCACGGAGTCCGGCCTTCGCCTGGACCGGGCTCATCGCCTTGAAATAATCGTCCGGCATCTCGGCCGAATCGAGCTCCTGGCCCCGGGAGGACCCGAGGATGAGGTCCCGTTCGCTCAGCCAGCGGTAGGCGGCGCGGAGCGGCCAGTACGTGAGGTCGTTGAGCAGGCACTTGCGGGCGACGAGGAGGGCGCGGAGCGCGACGGCTTCCCTCGGGCCGGGCGCCGCTTTCTCCTTTTCGAGCGCCTCGACGGCGGGGACCAGCTCGGGGTTGTTGACGGCGGCGAACCCGCCGAGCCCGGTCGAGAACGGCTTGTTCCACTGCGAGCTGAAAAACGCGGCGTCGCAGTACGTCCCGTTCGGCCGGCCCTTGTACGTCCCGCCGAACCCGTGGGCGCAGTCTTCGACGGTGGCGACGCCGTGGTCACGGGCGATCGCCACGACCTTCTCCACGTCGGCGGAGAGCCCGTACGTGTTCTGGCAGAGGATGGCCTTCGTCCGGTCCGAGATCGCCGCCGGCAGCTTCGCCACGTCCATGCAGTACGTCTCGGGCCGCACGTCGACATAGACGGGCGTGCCGCCGGCATACAGGATGGCGTTCGGCACGACCACGCAGGTGTATGCCGGGAGGATCACCTCGTCGCCCTGCTCGACCCCGATCGCCTCGAGGAGCGCGTACAGGGCGACCCGGCCCTTCCAGTAGAGGAACACGCGGCCCTCTCCGCCCAGCCGGCGGCGAATGGCATCGGCGAACTCGCGATGTGCGACCGTTTCACCGGTGACGGTCACGAGCTTCTTTCGCTCCAACAAACGGTTGCTGCGCGCGACGGCGCAGACGTCACGCGGACGCCAGTGCATCGACGATGCGCTCGGCGGTGTGCCCGTCCCAGAGAGGCGGCCGGAACGGCCGGGCCTCGGCGGCGAGCAATGCATGGAACGCGTTGCGGATCCGCTCCGGGTCGTTGCCCACGAGCACGCTTACGCCGCCGTGATCCCGCAGGGTGACCGGCCGCTCGGTGTTCCAGCGCAGGGTCAGGCAGGGGGTGCCGAGGACGCAGCATTCCTCCTGCAGCCCGCCGCTGTCGGTCAGCATGATCCGCGCCCCGATGTTGAGCCGGAGCATGTCGTGGTAGCCGACGGGATCGAGCAGGACCATGTTCTCGGCGCCCCGGACCTGCTCCCAGAGGCCGAACTCCTGCAGCCGGTTGCGCGCTCTCGGGTGGATCGGCCAGACGAGCGGCATCGTCGAGCAGACCTCGCCGCAGACGCATTCCGTGATCGCGCGGAGCGTCGCGGGGTCGTCGACGTTGGACGGGCGGTGCAGCGTCAGGACGGCGTACGAGCCATCCCGCAGCGCGCCGTGGCCCGTGGCGCCGCCGGCCGGTGCGTTGCGCCGGAGCACGTCCGAAAGATCGACGGCGGCGGCCGTCTCGCGGTGGGCCTCCAGGGTGTCGATCATGATGTTGCCGACCAGCTTGATGCGGTCCCCGGGGGTGCCCTCGCCGCGCAGGTTCTCGCCGGCGATCTCGTCGGTCGTGAAGAGCAGGTCGGACAGGCGGTCGGTCACCATGCGGTTGATCTCTTCGGGCATGCGGAGGTCGAACGAACGGAGGCCGGCCTCCACGTGGGCGAGTCGAACGCCTTCCTTCTTCGCCGTGATCGAGCAGGCGCAGGTGGCGTTGACGTCGCCGAGCACGACGATCCAGTCGGGCTGCTGCTCGCGGACGACCGGCTCGAAGGCGATCATCGTGCGGCCCACCTGCTCGGCGTGCGAGCCGGACCCGATTCCGAGGTCCACGTCCGGCCGCGGGATTGCGAGCGCGTCGAAAAACGAGGCCGACATCCGGTCGTCGTGGTGCTGCCCGGTGTGCAGGAGCAAGTGCTCGAGGTGCCCGCGGTCCGCGCCGGCGTTGTGTGCATCGATCGCGTGCACAAACGGCGCGATCTTCATGAAGTTGGGCCGCGCACCGACCACGGACATGATCTTCGTCACCGGGCCGTTCCTTTCGCTGAATCGCCGTGATCGGCCGGTTCTCGTGGATGGCGGGCGGCCGGCCGGCCGGGGCGCAGCGAGGTGTTCGTCCTGCCGCGTGGGACGCGCCGCCCGGACGATCGCGGGGTGCCGGAGGACGGGGGCGTCAACTCAGGCATCCGGGGCCTCCACGCGCTGGATGTAGACAAACGATCTCTCGCCCTTATGCACGGCGAGCTCGGCGACGCGCTCCGCCCCCATTTTTCGGTAGAACCGGTGTGCCCGCCGCAGCGCCTCGCCCGCGACGATCTTGAACGCGGGCGCGCCGCGCTCCTGGACTTCGGCGGTGAGCCGGGTGTACAGCCCCGCGGCGACGCCCTTGCCGCGCCACGCGTCGGTCACCGCGATGCTCAGCAGCTCGGCCCGGGGCAGCCCCGCGAGATCCTGCCGGCGGCCCCCGCGCCTGAACGGATACAGGGCGGTCTCGATGATGCGCCGGAACATCCCGGGCGAGAGGAGGCGGGGGGCGAGGGCGAAGGAGGCCCGCAGGAAGTGTCGACGCAGGAAGGCGACGTAGATGCTCCGCAGGTGGGTGGTGCCGCTGACAAAGCCGATGATCTGGCCGCGGTGGCGTGCGGCGATCAGGATGCCGTGGTCGTGGTCTCGCAGCGTGCGGTAGAGCGGTTCGAGGATGCCCTTGCCGAGCCGGCGCAATCCGCTGCGAGGGAGGCATCGCCAGTGGACATCGGCGATGCCGGCCACGTCGGCGCGGTCGAGCTGGGCGTTGTGAACGTATGTCACCGACACGCCGGCCCCTCCTCTGTCAGGAGGCGGTCCCGCTGCCCCGAGGCCAGGGCGGTCACGAGGTGGACGAACTGTTCGGCCTGGTCCCGGCGGTTGAAATGTGCACATACGTACTCGCGCGCGCGGCGTCCCATGGCTTCGGCGGCCGCGGGGTCGTCGTGCAGGCGGCCTGCGGCCGCTGCGAGCGCGGCATGGTCGCCGGGAGGCACGAAAACGCCGCCGCCGGCGGCGTCGAGCACCTCGCGGATGACGCCGTCGATGGCGAGGAGGGTCGGCCGGCCCGCGGCCATGTAGTCGAAGACCTTGTTGGGGTACGTGGTGGTGAACATGGGGATGGGCTTCAGGGTCGCCACGCAGGCGTCGGACGCGGCGAGGGACCGGGCGACGCGTCGTTTCGGCTGCTTGCCCGCGAATGTCACGTTGGTCAGGTGTCGGTCGGCGGCCCACGCTTCGAGCGCCGGGCGCTCCTTGCCGTCGCCGAGGAGGAGGAAATGGACGGCCGGTCGATCGCGCAGGGTCTCGGCGGCCCGGAGAATCGTGTAGATGTCGTTCGCCGGACCCAGCGCGCCCGCGTACGTGACGACGAACTTCTCGCCGAGGCCGAACTCCTCCCGGATGCCTTCGCCCGATGCGCCCGGCTCGAACATGCCCGGATCCACGCCGTTCGGAATGAGCGTGACCTTCGCCGGGTCGATGCCCTTCCGCCGGATCAGGTAGTCGCGGTAGGCGGGCGAGTTGACGAGGATGTGGTCGGCCCGGGAATAGAGGAATCGTTCGAGCCAGCGGCTGAGCCGGATGAGGAGCGGGTTGGTCAGCACGCCCATGTCGATGGCGAACTCGGGCCAGAGGTCGCGCACCTCGAGCAGGAACGGCCTGCGGCGGAGGCGGGCCACCAGCCAGGCGGACCCGGCCTGGAAGATCGGCGGCGTGGTCCCCATGACGATCTCGCACGGCCCGGACCGCATGGCCGCCCAGAACGAGGTGGCCATGAAGCTGAGGAAGGCGCCCACACGCCAGACGAAGCTCTTGTGCAGTGTCTTCAGGGTGTACGCCCGGAGCACGCGCACGCCGTCCACGTGCTCCTCGCTGGCCGGGCCGCGGCCCGTTCCCGCCCCGGTCAGATAGCTCGCGTCGCCGGCCACGACCGTGACGTCGACGCCCCGCTCCCGACCGTGTCGCGCAAACTCGTAGTGGCGGGTGCCGCCCCCTTCGTCCGGGGTGGAAAACGCCTGGTGGATGAGCAGAAGTCTCATCGCGGCGCCTCCCAGGAGTCTTCCACGTCGCCCGAGACCCGCGCTTGCGAAATCAGGAGCCCCGGCGGCTCGCCGGCGAGCACGATTTCGGCGCATCCCCCGGGCCACCACACCGATAGCGATCCGCCCCGATCCTCCAGGTCCGTTCCCTTCGGCCCGAAGACCGTCCACACGGTCGCGGCCTCAGCCTGGCAACAGGCCCGGAGTGAGAGCGCCGGCTCGCGTTCACCGTAGCGCCGCGAGCGCCACCCACGGGTCGAATTCGCCTCGGCGCGGGCGAGCGTGGCGTCGATCGCATGCGAGCCGCAGCCCAGCAGAACGTCGTACGGCCCTTCGGGATACTCGAGCCGGAGCCGGGGGAAGCTCCACTCGTATCGGGCGTCGGAGAGGAGCCAGTGGACGGTGTACGTCCGCGGCTGTCGGCAGGAGAACCAGTCGAGCACGAGCCACACGTTCTCGGGCATTTGGAGCAGGGCCCGCCGGTGAACGGCCGGCGGGCGCAGCCGCCGGTAGCCGTCGTGTTCTCCTTCCCAGTAGCCGAGCTGCCCTCGTTCTGATCTCTGGAAACAGCGCACGCGGCCGCTGGCCCAGGGCAGGTAGAGGAACCGGCCGGCTCGCTCCATCTGGTCGCGGCCGTCGATGACCCCCGTGTTGTGGACGCCTGCGCCCGCCAGGGCGTTGTCCCAGGGGGGCGGGGCGTGGTAGCTGAACGTCCCGGCGTCCTGGGCGACATTGCGGCCGTGCCGCCACAGGTCGACGTGGAGCAGGTCGGCGTGTGCCGGGCGATGGCGGAACCGGGCGCAGTGGGTGGCCGCGAAGCCGGAGGGGCTGCGGAGGACGTACCAGCCGCCGTGGGGGGCTTCGAGGTCTGCCTGGTGGGCCTCGGCCGCCTCCGCATCCAGGGCGTCGTCCCCGTGCAGCCACAGGAGCTCCTCGTCCCACGGCCCGGCTTCCAGTCGGCGCCGGCCTTCGGTGAGGAAGAAGCCGCTCTGGACGACGGGGCGGAAGTCCCAGAAGTCGGAGTGCGACAGGGGCAGCACGAGGGCGCCATCGTTGTGTCCGAAGGCCGGGGCCTGCCCGGTCCCGGCGTCGAGCATCCCCCACAGGAGTTCGACGGCGGCTCGGATACGGGCGTTCACGTCCGGGGGAGCGGGGTCGTCGTTGAGTTCGCCGAGCCGGGCTGCCCAGATCAGGTCGTGCAGCATCAGGCGGTGGTAGTTGGTCGAATGCTGCGAGAACGAGCCGTCGTCGTAGACGAGTGCCGCGGCCTGGCGCGCCTGGAGCCGGGCTCCGCGTTCGCGCCAGCGCCGGCTGTCGGCGAACTCCGGGAACAGCGTGCCGGCGGTGCACAGTCCGACGGCCTCGCTGATGCCGTGGTTGTTCTGCTGGCTGAGTGCGTAGCCGATGTTGGCGTCGATCCGCCGGGCGGAGACACCGATCATCTGGGCGAGCGCGGCGACGCGGTGCGGTGTGGTGGCGGCCGCGCCGAGAAATCCGTACAGGCCGAAGCACCAGGCCATGAGTCGGAACGTGATCTCCTGGCCGCACGCCCAGTTCGCGCCGTGGTTCGGGGGGTTCCGGGTGCGCCAGTCTTCGACGAGCCGCCAGAACGTCTCGGCGTGCCCGTCGTCGCCTGTGCGCCAGTATGCCCGGACGAGTGTGTAGGCGAAGCCGAAACGGCTCAACTCCCAGACGTACTTGATGTCCCCCTCCCCGAAGTCGGGGATGCGGCTCCAGTGGACGTGTGCGGGAAGCGGTCGGCCGGTGTCGTAGTTGCGGTGCCAGTCGGGCGGGAAGCCGGCGTGCACATCGCGGTGCGAGAAGAACAGGAAGTGTCCCTGTCGGATACGTTCGGCTCGTTCGCTGGCGTCCGATCCGCCCCACTGTGCGAGGAGGGGGGCGTAGCGTCTCCGGTCGGCGGGGCCGAAGAAGAACCGAGGATCGGCGGATCGGCGGTGGTCGAGGTAGCGATCGGGTTCGGCGAGGTCGGGATCTGCCAGGAGGTCTGAAAGGGGCAGGTCGTCCCAGGCGCGCATCGGCATTGCCGCGCGGAGAAGGCCCAGCCGCTTGCGCAGCGCGTAGCCGGCCCGGAACGCCAGCCAGGCCGT
>JAWODX010000262.1:0-5291 GCA_046483085.1 Planctomycetota bacterium | reverse complement strand
TTTGATTATTCGGAAGATTTTGAAATTATTTATGATATAATAAATGGTAAAAGAAGTTTTACAAGGTTATAAAATGAGATTTAAAAGATACATAAATGAAGCGTTGAAAATAAGGGCACGGCCGGGACGGACGTGCGTCCCCATTATCCATCTCTCCCGCACACTGTCAACCAGAGCGGCCGCGTGGGGTCGGCGCTGCGAGGGGGGGGATTCCGTCGGGGGCTCCCGAAAGGCGGTTCGGGTCGTTTCGTCCTCGTCCTCGTCCTCGGCTTCTCCATATCGGCTCACACACGGCGGGCGCAACCGCGGAAACGGGAATGTGCCGCCTCGTCGCACACAGTTCGGTGCACACGGATTCGGCGTCGGATCAGGACAGGCGTTCACCCGGCGGCCCCGTGCTGTTCATACTCATTCCGGGCAGGGCGGCCGTCCGACCGCCCGACGACGAGCACGACGACGAGGACGATTCGGGCGTGCGATAGCGCGCGTCACGGGGGTGTCTTGCCCTCGTGCTGCATCGGGGCGGTCGACGCGGCCAGGATGGCCGCGAGACCGCGGGCAAGATGCCCGCGACACACACAACCACGCGCCGACAATATCGTGTCGCGCGTAATATCAACTCGGCCGCGTGACGGACCGTTGACACGACGCTCTGCCTTTTCTAGAATCACGGCGTCTTGGCTTGGTCTGCGGGCAGGTTTCCGGGGAATCCATGGCAGAGCTTCGCGTGATCGTCGGCGCTGATGAGGGCAAGACCGCTCACGTCCAAGACGCCCCCGTGACCATCGGCCGGGCCGACGACTGCGGCCTGCAGATGACCGACGAACACGTCTCCCACATCCACGCCGTCGTCGAGCCGTTCGAGCAGGGCTACCGGGTCCGCGACCTGGAGAGCACCGAGGGGACGGCGGTGAACGGCAAGAAGGTGATCGACTACCAGCTCGTCTACGGCGACATCATCAAGGTCGGCGTCTCGCTCATCCTCTTCGGCTCCGGCGACACGGCCGTCACGTCCGACACGGTGAGCAGCGCCGAAACGCCCCTCCCCGGCGGGTCCGACACGTCGGAACAAAGCTGACTCCCCCTCCCCCGCTGGTCCGACTTCGCGTCAAGGTTCCAGGACGGCCGTCCGGCCGCCGTCACTCCCGGCGTGCCTTGCCGTGCCGATCGATGAAGCGGATGTTGTCGAAGTAGACGGAGCCCTTGGACTCGGTGTTGTAGATGAGGAGGATGATCTGGCGGACGTTGTCGGGGTTGCGGAGCTTGCTGGTGTGGCGCCAGTTGCTGTCGGCGGTCTTGAAGTCATTCCGGTCGAGCGGCACCTTATGGGTGATCCACTTTTTCGGGGGGATGCGGCGGGCCTGGCTCTCGTGGAACTTCCAGCCGGGGAACGTATTGAGCGCGAGGCTGAGCCCGAGCGACTTGTCCCCGGCGTTCCAGATGTCGAAGGCCAGATACTTGTACTCGCTCAGGTCCCATCGCCCGCCCAGCCGAACGGCCGTCTTGTCTTTCTTCCCCTCGTACACCACGCTGAGGATCCGGTTCTTCTTGTCGCGAACCCCCTGCTTCTCGATGGTCACCTCCGCGTCGTTCCCCCACGCCTCGGCCTCCCAGTCGTCCTCGGCCTCCAGGTATTCAATCGCCTCGGCGACTTCCTCCTTCTTCTCCTCCTCGGGCTTCGGCTCCTCCTCGGCCTCTCCTTCGGCCTCCTCTTCCGCTTCCTTCTCCGCCTCCTCCCCCTTGCCCTCCTCTTCCTTCTTGATGAGCGGAGCGATCTTGTCCATCCGTTCGGCGACGTCGGACCGTGGATTCTTCGCGTAGATCCGCTCGTACGCCCTGTGGGCGATCGCCCACTTCTCCTGCTCCTCCGTCAGCCGTGCCAGGCCGAACAGCACGTCCTCCGGCACGTCCTCCTTGCCCAGGATGAGCACGCACGTCCCCACCGCCTCGTCCGTCATGTCGTGGCGGAGGAGAAGCTGGACGAACCGGTAGAGCCCGCGCGGGGTGTCCCGGCTCTCCGCCTGCATGCTGGCCAGGTGGGCCTCGTAGTCGATGATCAGCTTCTTGATGTGGGGCCAGCGGACGGTGATCTCGCCGTGGGCGACCTTGACGTCGACCCCCTTCTCGTGCTCGGCGAGGATTTCGACCTCGTCCCCCTCGAGCTTGCGCTCGTCCTTGAAAATGACCGCATCGGGGAACGCAGCCGTCCCCACGAACACGATCGCGGTCACCAGGGCCATCAGTCGTCGCATCGGTCGTCCCCCCGAGGAGGCCGGAACCACGTTACCCATTATATGGCCCGCGTTCCGCGGATCAACTGTGGCCGACTCACCCGCAGGCCCGGGCGAGCTCGGCGCCGAGCGCGCGGCAGCGGGCGAGCGTCGGCTCGTCCGGCGCGCCCTTCGACTCCACGGTCTCGCCGACCTTCGCCCCGACCCGCTCGAACAACGTCTCGAACGGCTCGCGCACCTTGCCGCCGCCCCCGTGTGAGTAGAAGAGCGCGTACGGCTTGTCCTCCAGCCCGTCCGGGGCGGCCCCGCGCTTGGCGATCAGCCAGTCGTCGATGAACACCTTCAGCCCGCCCGCCACGTAGCTGAAGTAGTCGGGCGTGCCGAACGCGACGCCGTCGTAGCCGCAATACTCGTCGACGGCCATCCGGGCCTCGTTCGTGTTCGTGACGGTCACCTCGGCGCCGGCGGCCCGGGCGCCCTCGGCGACGGCCTCCGCCATTGCCGCCGTGTTGCCGTGTTCCTGCGAATGGTACAACACCAGAATAGATGCCATCTCTGCCCTCCTCTGTGGCGCGTCGGTCGCTGTGCCGCCCCGGCCGGTCAGGGCGCGCGGTCACTCGTCCTGCGGGGCGCGGTCCTTGATCTTCTTCATCACCACGTCGTCGAAATAAACCACGCCGGGCGGAAAGTAGGCATAGAGTTCGACGCGGGTGACCGTCGGATCGTGTTCGTCATCCCGGTGCGGGCGGAAGTCGCGCGTGAACGTCTGCCACGCGCCCTTCTCGTCGAAGTAGCAGTTCATCGGGGCGCGGCGCGTCTCCCGCCATTGGCCCTTCTTCTCGTTCGGGCCGGGCGGATACAGCCGGTAGTGCTTGAGGAAGATCTTCACCGTCGGGCTGTCGGACCGGACGCGGACCGAGAACCGGTAGATCTCGCCGTCCTGGATCGAGATCGGGTCGCTGTAGTAGCCGACTCCGTAGCTGGACGCGACCCCCCGGTTCATCGTGAACTTGATGCACTTCCCCTTGCCGCCGGGCGCGGCCACCCAGCTCACGCTCTCGTGATGGTACGACTTGTTGAACGGCTCCCAGAATTGGGGGTGGTCGTCGCCGGCCTCGAACCCGGGGTTCTTCACCAGGTTCGGGCCGGTCCGCCACCGCTCTTCTTCCGCCTCGCCCACGTCCGGCTTGGGCCGGGCGAACCCGAGGAACCGCCGGACGATCTCCTTGGTCGCGAACTGGATCGTGCGCTGGTTCCGCACCGTCTGGCTCATGTCGACGCCGAGCGACTTGCCGTCCTCGGCGGAGACCGAGCGGGCCGAGATCCTCAGCCGCCGTTCCGCGGCCGGCCCACCCCGGTCCACCTGCTCGACCTGGCCCCAGATCCCGTGGCTGGCGCCGAACTTGTCGGCGAGGAACCGGGCGACCTCCGCCGGCCTGGCGTCGAACGCCGGCACGTAGCCCGCCTCCTTCACCACGTCCAGGAGCTGCCCGCGCTCGAGCAGGACACATTCGCCGGACCGATCGAGCTTGGCCCAGACGTTCGCCGCCACGGTCCGGCCCATCTTCCCGCCGTCGTACTCGGAATGGAAATCGAACACGACGACGACCGGCTTGCCCGGCTTCTCCGGCTGGCCGCGGTCCGGCCGGCCGTGCCGCGGCGGCTTGCGGATGGGGATCTCGTGGGCGGCGGCCGGAAGCGCAACCGCGAGCACGACGACCGCCGCTGCCGCTCTGCCGAAAGCCCTCATTTCTTCTCCGTCCTTTTCACGGCCCGGATCGCCCCGATGATCTCCTGCCGCAGCGCGTCGGCATCCTCGACCCGCCCTCTACCATAAATGTTCGCCCTTTGCCGGACCTTGTCAAGCACGTCGCGGGCCTTGTCGGCGGCGGCGCCCGGCCCGGCCGCATCCCGCGCCGCCGCCAGGGTCCGCAGGTACCGGAAATCGGCCACCCCGGCCCGAATCGACTTCAGCCGCAGCGACGGCCGCACCGCCGTCGGCGTGTAATAAATCATACAAACGTCCGGCTCCCGCGCGTCCAGGTCGTAGTACAGGTCCCCGTACCGGATGTACAGGTGCCAGGCGTAGTGGACGTCGAACCCCGCCGACAGGGCCGACCACTGGCGGTAGCCGAACTGGTACCGCGAGCACTGCCCGTAATATCCCACGCTCTTCTGTCGGGACTTGAGGTACGCCACGGCCTCGCGCGTCGGCCGGCCCAGCATCGTCCGGTCCAGCTCGTCCATGAGGCGCCGGTGCGCCGGCTTCGCCGCCCGCGGCGTCCAGTACCCGTTCGTGATCACCCACGGCACCGCCTCGTTCGTCTTCCGCACCCGGGCGGCGGCCTTGTTCACGGCCTTGTCCGACCAGTGCGGCTCGTCCACCAGCGCGAAGCTCACCGGAAGCCAGCCCTCCGCCTTCGCGTGGTTGCGGATGCGCCGGCCGACCTCCTTCAGCACCTCCCAGTACGGCCGGCCGAGCGCCTTCGCCGCGGCGTTCACGCCGGCGATGCCCGGGCCGCCGTACGTGTCGACCTCCCGCCGAAACCCCGCCTCCTTCAACAGGGCCATCACACGGTCGGCCTCGGCGAAGTCGATCGCCAGCTCGCCGTCGCGGACGAGCGCCCGGCCGAGCGGCACGCCGCCGACCGCCGTCATCCCGTGAGCACGCAGCAGACGGATCACCCGCTCCTGCGCATCGGCCGGAGCGTGGCGGTCCGGCTGCAGCCCGAACAGGCCGTGGCTGAAATCCGCCGCCGCGAGCCGGAACGGGAGCACCTCGACGACGAGCGGCAGCCGCTTCTCGCGGCGGCCGAGCCGCACCGTGAGGGTCCCCCGGCGCTCGCCGGGCCGCGCGTCCGACGCGGCCGAGACCTCGAGCCAGAACTGCCGCGTCCGCCCGGCACCCAGCGCCGTCGCGCCGTTGCCCCGGATGATGTCCGGCTCGATCGTGTATCCCCCGCGCTGCCGCCTCAGTCGGTTCTGCAGCCGGTGGACCGACACCGCGGGGCCGGCCACCTTCACCGCCACTTCGAGTGCCCCGCCCTCCCCGACGGCGTG